>NZ_JBLROA010000040.1:0-52837 GCF_047921505.1 Micromonospora sp. SL1-18
GCGACACGCTCGTACCCGGAACCGTGCACCAGCGCGGCGATGACGTGCTCGAACACCACCCGGTCCGGGACCCGGCGGCGGTGGCAGCCCAACGGATGCGCCGGATCGAGCTCCCGTCGCTCAGGCCACAGCACGGCGAACTGGACCCAGACAGGTTCAAACAACGATGATGGCAGGGCAGGCACGGGACTCCTGTCGATCGCTGAGCGTCGAGAACTCTGATGATCAACGGGCTCGTGCCTGCTTGCTACCTCGGGGTCCCTACCTGTCCGGATCCTGGCCTATTGCCGGTCGCTCTAAGACAGCACGGCGAGGCCCCGGTCGGGGCATCGGATTTGGATCGACTGCTGTCCTACCTGGGGCCTTATCCTCATCGATCTACGGGGTAAGTACTCGCACCCGCGTGACCAGCATAATCACGATGAAAATGGCTCAGTGCCCACATGCGTGATAGAGCGTCTGTCAAGGCGCGTCGATGCCGTGAGGGACAGCAGCCACGAACTCACCCCAGATCCTCGGGCCGAAGATCAAGGCGGGCCCGACCGGATCCTTCGAATCGCGTACGGCGACGATGCCGGAGAGGTTGGTGGCGACCTCGACGCAGTCTCCACCGTTGCCGCCGCTGCGGGTGCTCTTGCGCCAGACGGCGCCGGACAGGTCAGTCATGCCGCATCTCCCCGGTGATCCTCTTGATCATGTCCTTCGATTCTGCCTCGCCGAGGGCGAGCGCATCCAGACCCTTCCAGACGCGCTCGTAGGCGGCCAGTTCGTCGGCCTTGTCGAGGTAGAGCGCGCCGGTAAGCGACTCGCTGTAGACCACGGACGGCTCCGGCGCCGCTCGGCCGCCCTCGACCGGCGGAAAATCGAGGATGACGAAGGACCCGGCCACAGCGCCGGGCTGCGGGCCAGCTGCCAGCGGAAGCACCCGAATGGAGACGTTCGGCAGGTCGGACAGCCTCATCACGTGGTCGAGCTGGGCATGCATGACTCCCGCTCCGCCAACAGGCCGGCGGAGGACCGCCTCGGAAAGCACCTGCACCACTCGCGGCGCGGCCGGGAGACGGCGGGTGAGCAGGGACTGCCGTTGCAGCCGGACCTCGACCGCCCGCTCCCGTTCTTCTTCGCTGGCCTGTGGGCGGTCGAGTCGGTAGATGGCCTGTGTGTACTGGCGGGTCTGGAACAGGCCGGGGATCAGCGATTCGTCGTAGCGGCGCAGGTGGGCGGCCGCGGATTCCAGGCCGACGTACAGCTCGAACCAGCTCGGCACCACGTCCCCGTACGCGTGCCACCAGCCCTTCGACTTCGTCTCCGCCGCGAGCCCCTTCATCGCCTCGGTCAGCTCCGCCGAGACCCCGTACAGCTCGCACATCGCCTTGACGTCGAGCACCCGAACCGGGCCCAGGCCGCACTCGATGCGCCAGATCTTCTGCCGGCTGTATTCGAGGGCTTCGGCGGCGGCGTCGAGCGTGACGCCGGCCTCGGTGCGGTACTGGCGCAGCAGCCGGCCGAGCTGCCGGCGCGGCACGGTCGATCCGATGCCCTCGGCCATCCGAGCACTCCCTGATTCCGTCTTGCAACACTCCGTGACGTCGCCCTGTAACTCGTACATGTTTCAGTAAAGAAAGTCAATGCATCTGGCGAGAAATCTGCCGTGGAATGTTGCGTCGCAGCTCCACAGTGTCACAAGCTGACCATCAAGAGCCGTGTTGCCGTACCGCTGAATGGAGCTGCGGTGGCAGGGCCGGGGTGGGACGCCCGGGCGGGGAGGGCGGGTGATCCCACCCCATCCACCCACGACAAACGAGGGGAGCCTGCGGCATGAGCGTCCGCAATCAGCGACCGGCCTGGGGGAGTGGAGTGACCTACCGCTCCACCGCGTACACCAGCCTGTTGCCGTGGCAGGTGCGTGAGCGCCGCTTCCAGCCGGTCGGGCTCGGACGCCGCGGTCTCAACCCCGACGACGTGTACGCCTTCCTCGACCGGGTCGCCGGCGATCTGGCCGCCGTCTACGCCGCCCTGGCGGCCAGCCGCCGGGAGACCGCCGTCATCAAGGACGCGCTGCGCCGCTGGCAGTCCGACCAGGCCCGCCCCGACGATGTCCGAGGACACGAGTGGTGACCCAGCGGTACGTCATCCACCTGCCGGTCGTCGTCGCCGACCTGCGCGCCGCGCAGCGCCTGGCCCGGGTGGTCGGCCGCTGGCTGCTCGTCCTGCCGCAGGCCGACCCGGGGGAGACCACGGTCTCCGCCGAAGACGACCAGAACGTACGCCATCGGGTCTTCTGCGACCTGCTCATGCCCAGCGGCCGGCGCTGCCTGCTCCGCGCCGACCACGACGGCCCCTGCTCCCGCCGGCTGCGCCGCTGACCCGGCTTGCACCACGGGCTCCCGTCGGTGGACAGCAGCAAAAATGGGGGCGGGGATCTGGAGGCAAGCCTCCAGATCCCCGCCCGGATCACGTCGAGATCGCTATCCGGCTCGGCACGAGGCGAGCGTCCCGACGACGCCGACGCCCGGCGCGGGCAAGGGGAGCTTGGTCGACGCGGCGGGGCACCGCGGCACCGTGAGGTCGTAGATGCCCCGACCGAATGAGGCCACGCTCAACTGGCGGGTCGGCTCGTGGTAGCGCATGTACATCACGGCCGCATTCGGCAGGTCGGCGCCCAGTGAGGCCCACTCGCCGCCGTTCCACGCGGACATGTACACCCCGACATCGGTGCCGACCAGCAGCAGCCCGTCCGAGGTCGGTGTCACGAAGTTCACCGGCGCGTCGGGCAGGCCACGGCCGATGTCCGTCCAGGTGTGGCCGCCGTCCTTGGTGATCATCACGTGCGGCCGGTCGCTGCCGGAGCGGAAGCCGGAGAACGTGGCGTAGGCGATGTTCTTGTCCTTCGGGTTCACCGCGACCCGGGTCACCCACGTGCCGGGCAGTTGCGCCTGGTCGACCTGGTTCCAGTTCTGCCCGAGGTCGTCGGTCCACCACAGCCGACCGTCATCGGTGCCCACGTACAGCTTGTTGCCGTCGGTCGGTGCGGCCGCGATCGTGGTGATCGTGCCCCACGGGTAGCCGGACGGGTCGTTGGGGCCGCCGCCGGTGAGGTCCGGGCTGATCGCCCTCCAGGTACGACCGTTGTCCGTCGACCGGTTGACGATGTTCCCCGCGTAGTACATGACGTTGGGGTCGCTCGGGTCGAACTGCACCGGCGTCAGCCAGTTGCGCCGCTGCGACACCGTCTGGCCGGTGCCGATGGTCTGACGCGGCGTCCCACCGGCGGTCTCCGACCGGTAGCAGGAGCCGTACTGGCTGCAGCCGAAGACGATGTTCGGGTTCTCCGGGTGAATGATCACCTGGAGGCCGTCACCGCAGCCGATAGCCGTCCACGCGCCACCCCGACCGTTGTAGCCGCGGTTGCAGCCGTTGTCCTGGGCGCCGCCCGCCCTCAGCGCGGGATCGGTCTCCGCGACGTCCACCGTGTAGAACTGCGTGTACGGCTCGTGGGTCGACTTCACCCAGCCGCTCGCGCCGTTGTTGTTGGACCGGTAGAAGCCGCCGTCGTTGCCCAGGTAGGCGCGGTTGGGCGTCTTCGGGTCCCACCGCAGCACGTGCTGGTCGGCGTGCGGGCCGCTGACCGAGGAGAAGCTCTGGGCGCCGTCGGTCGAGCGCATCAGGCTGACCCCGGTGAGGAAGACGTGGTTCTGATCCTTCGGGTCAACGGAGATCTTGCCGAACCACCAGCTGAACGTGGACTGGGAGGCCTGGTTGGCAGTGACCGGGGTCTGCGTCCAGGTGTCGCCGCCGTCGTCCGAGCGGTAGAAGGCGCGGAACGGGCCCAGCGCCGTGCCGACGTACGCGTACAGGCGCTGCGGGTTGTTCGGGGCGACCGCCAGCCCCCAGCGGCCCTGGTCGGCGTCGGTCGGCAGGCCGTTGGTCATCCGCTGCCAGGTCTGGCCGCCATCGTTGGAACGCCAGATGCTGGAGCCGGGGCCGCCGTAGGTGCGCTGGTGCGGCTCGCGCTGGTGGTCCCACATCGCCGCGTACATGCGAGCCGGGTTGCTCGGGTCGATGACCACCTCGGTCGCGCCGGTGGTGTCGTTGGGCGCGGCGAGGACCTGGCGCCAGGAGTCGCCACCGTCGTCGGAAAGGTAGACGCCGCGCTCACCGCCGGGAACGAACAGGTTGCCGGTCGCCGCGGCGAAGATCCGGTCCTCGTTGCTCGGGTCGATGGCGAAGCGGGCGATGGCGTGGCTGTCCTTCAGACCGACGTGCTTCCACGTCGCACCTCGGTCGCGGGAGCGGTATACCCCGTCGCCGCCGAAGGTGATCGAGCCGCCGCCTGGCTGCGCCTCACCGGTGCCGGCGAAGAGCACGCCGTCGCTGGTCATGGCGACCGCACCCATGCTCTGCGTCGAACTGTCCGGCCACGCGGCGGTGAATGTCGCGCCGGCGTCGCCGGACCGCCAGATGCCGCCCGACGCGGCGGCGATGAAGATCTGGTCCTTGACCTGAGGATCCACCGCGATGTCGACCACCCGGCCGCCGATGTTGGTGGGGCCGAAGAAGCTCCAGTTCCGTTCGGTCAAGGGGCGGTACACGTTGCGGGTGTGTGCGGCGAGCTGGTTCGCCTCACCGCGTGCCTTGGCGTACTTGGCGGCGGACAGGTCCGTGCTGCCGTCGCTGAGTCGCTGGGCGGTCATCCATTCGTCGGGGAGCTCCATCGGTCCGGTCGGTGTGCTCGTGGCCAGCGACTCCTGGCCGCTCGCAGACGTGAGGGATGCCGTCAGCGCGACCGCGGTGAGCAGCGCCAGTCCTGCTGCCACCGTGAAGCTGCGACGACGTCTCAGGAGGGTTGGAACCATCAGGACCTCCTTGTCCATGCGGCGACGCGATCGGGGGATACCGATCGTCCAGGCGTACACTACGGACGGTGGCGACAAGCGTCACCGAGCACTTGTTGGGATTCCGACTGTCGGGTTGGGACAGTTGTCGAGCCCGCTGGCCCGCTTAATCGTTGTGGGCTGGTCCGCTCAGCCGTTCTGGAACTCGGGAAGGCCTGCCTCGTCGGAGTCCGGGCCCACCACCGCGGTCAGGCTGGTGCCGTCCGCGCAGAGCGCGCCGGCCCGCAGGTACATCCGCCGCTGCGGCGTGCGGATCAGCACCTCGGCCTCGAAGGTCTCGTCCTCAGCGCGCAGCAGGTCGATGTCGTCGCGGTTTTCGTAGTGCCCGCGTACGTCCAGTGGGGTCATTCGCACGGTGGCTTCCACTGTGGTCAGGACGCCCTGCTTGACCACCGAGGTGACCCGCGCGCCGTCGGGCAGCACCAGCCCGGTGACATCGGCGCTGATCTCGGGATCGTCGTCGAGCGACACCCGGTCGCAGCTGGGCAGGTTCGCCAGCATCGCCCGGCCGTGATCGGTGCCGCGGGGCGTGGTCGTGTCGCCGCAGCCGGCGAGCACCGTGACCGCGACGACGAGGGCTGCCACTCGGACTCTCACCCGTGCAGGATGGCACGTTCAGCGCAGGACCCGCCAGCGCCGCACCATCAGCAGTTGCGCGGTGATGATGACCGCGGTGACCGCCATCAGCATGATCGTGATGAGCGAGCCGTAGGCGAATCCGGAGAACTCGAAGACCTGGTCGAAGATGTAGACCGGTAGGTACAGGGTGGCGTTGCCGGGCCGCCCGTCGGTGAGGACGTACGCCGGGACGAAGTTGACCTGCAGGGTGAGGATCGTGTCGCGGACCGCGAGCAGCACCAGTACCGGCGCGAGCAGCGGGAGCGTGAGCCGCCGGAGTTGACCGAACGGGCTGCAACCCTCCAGCGCCGCTGCCTCGTACAGCCGGCCGTCCAGGAGTCGGCGTGCGGCGAGGACGACGATGAAGCCCTCCCCGATCGGGAACGCCAGCATGAGGACGACCCCGAGCCGCGCGGTGGTCGGATCGGCCAGCCAGGTGTAGCCGGGGTGGCCGAACAGCCCGAGAAGCTGGTTCAGCGGCCCGTACATCGGGTTGAGCACCCAGAGGAACAGCACCGCCAGCGCCACGTCCGGGATGACCGTGGGCAGGTAGACGGCGACCCGGAACCACCGGCCACCCGGGCGCGGCGCGGCCAGTAGCAGCCCGAGCCCCACGGCGGCGAGCAGCCGGACCGGTACCGCCAGCGCCACGTGGAACAGCGACGCCTGCAGACTGTCGAGCAGGAATCCGTCGGAGAGCAGGCGACGGACGTTGGCCAGGCCCACGAACTGTGGATCGCGGGTGAGCCCGGTGTGGTCGGTGACGGCGTAGCCGACATTGAGCAGGGCGGGAAGCGCGATCAGTAGCACGACCGCAACGGTGTACGGCGCGAGAAACGCCCAAGCGGTGAGAGGGCGCCTGGCCCGGCCAGCCTTCACCGGCGTCGTCCACTGTCGGCATCGAAGCGGTGGATCCGGCTCGGGTCAGGGCGAAGCCGTACCCGATCGCCCGGCCGCACACCCGACCGCGGCCCGGTTCGTACCGCCAACCGGGTACCGTCCGCACAGCGCGTGAGGACGATCGCCTCACTGCCGAGCGCCTCCACCGCCTCGACTGTGGCCTCCAGTGGCCCTTCGGGGTCGAGAGCCAGATCTTCCGGCCGTACGCCGAGTGTCAAGCCGGCCGTGCCGCCCAGCACACCCCCACCCGGGACGAGGTTCATCGGTGGGCTGCCGAGGAAACCGGCGACGAAGGTGTCAGCCGGCCGGTCGTAAACCTCCTGCGGCCTGCCGACCTGCCGCACCTGCCCGCCGTGCAGCACAGCCACCCGGTCCCCGAGCGTCATCGCCTCCGCCTGATCGTGCGTGACGTAGATCGTCGCGGTGCCCAGCTCGCGGTGCAGGGCCAGCAGGTCGGCGCGGGTGGCGAAGCGCAGCGGAGCGTCCAGGCTCGCCATCGGCTCGTCGAACAGGTAGACGCGCGGCTCGCGCAGGACAGCCCGGGCCAGGGCGACCCGCTGACGCTGCCCGCCGGACATCTGGTCGGGGTAGCGGTCGAGCAGGTCCGTGATGCCCAGCCGCTCGGCCGCCTGCTGTGCCCGCTGTTCGGCCTCGCCGCGTCGGACCCGGCGTACCCGCAGTCCGAAGAGCAGATTGCCGCGCGCACTCAGGTGCGGGTAAAGCGCGTAATCCTGGAACACCATCGCCACCCCGCGTCGGTGCGGCGGGAGGAGACTGACATCCAGACCGTTGACGAGAATCCGGCCGCCGTCGGGTCGCTCCAGTCCGGCGATCAGGCGCAGGATGGTCGACTTGCCCGAGCCCGACGGCCCGACCAGGGTCACCAGCTCACCTACCCGGACCTCCAGGTCGACGCCGTCGAGGGCGGTGACCTTTCCGTACGACTTGGCCAGCGACTCCAGCCGGATCGCGTCGTGCTCGGTGCTCACCGGCCGGTGCCTACCTTGAGGCTGAACAGTGGGTCGATCTGCTCCTCCAGGTGGCGTAGCCCTTCCTCGCGCCCGATGCGTCCGTAGAACACCCCTTCGAGGAGTTTGTCGGTCTCGCGCTCCACGCGCGCCCAGCTCGCCGTGAGTGGGGTGGCGCGCAGGTGCGGCTCGGCGTCGAGGAAGACACGCGACGAGCGTGGGGGCCGAGTTGCGGCGAGGAACGCCGAGGAGTTGGCGACGTCGAGACGGGAGGGCACCGTGCGGCCCGACTCGGCGAGAATCTCCTGGCCCTGCACTCCCATAGCGAACTCGATGAAACGCCAAGCGGCATCGTGGTTCGACCGGCCCGCGCTCATGCAGTAGGCGTCGCTGTGCAGGATCGAGGCCGGTACGCCTCCCGGGGCCACCGGCAGTGACGCCGCATCCCACTCGAAGCCCTTGATGGTGCGCAGCGTCGGCACCGCCACCCGACTGTTCAGGTACATGCCCAAGCCGCCGCGCAGGAACCGTGCCTCACTTGATTCGCTCTGCTCCTCGGCGTCTGGTGGCACCACATGGTGCACCAGTTGAAGGTCGAGGAACCAATCGAGGGCCTTGCGCGTGGCCGGGTTTTTGGTCAGGGTCAGCGCGGCGGGCTGGCGCGTGTCGTCGACGAGTTCACCACCGTTGGACCACACGAACGGCGCGACCCGGGCGATCGACGGCTCCACGCCGAGGCCGTACGTGCCGTCGCCGGTCAGTGCCTGCGCCGCCGACAGGAAGTCCGCCCAGCTCCAACCCGCCCGCGGCAGCGGGACATCCGCCTTGGCGAACAGGTCGGCGTTGTAGTAGACGACCAGGGAGGACATGTTCTGCGGAAGACAGGTCAGCTTCTCCCCATCGAAGCGGAAGGCCTCCAGGGCCCGCGGGCTGAAGTCCTTTTCCTTCAGCATTTTGCTACCGTCCAGGTAGGACTGCACGGGCTCGATCCCTTGCTGCGCCGCGAACTGGCCGTAACGGCGGTAATTCAACAGAAAGACATCGGGGGGACTCCCGCCGGCGAACGACGAGGTCAACCGAGCCATCAGGTCGTCCTGTTTGGCGACCGGGGAGAGGGTGACGTCAACGCCGGGCTTGGTCTTCTCGAAGGCTTCGACCAGGCTCCGGTAGCCGGCAACCTCCTCGGCGTTGCCCGCCAACACCACGGTGATTCCCGCCGCGTCGTCCGTGCGACGGGCGTCACCGCAGGCAGCCGCCGAGCCGACCATCAGGGCCGCGGTGGCGATCGCCACCCACCGCCGTGCACCGCTTCCAGTCATCGGCGTCCTCCAGATCTCAATGCCGTCAAAGGGTTGTCGTTCAACAGGATCCGTTGGGCCAGCAGGAACACCACCGCGCACGGCACGGTCGCGATCACGCAGCCAGCCATCAACAGCGGCCAGTCGGTGGGATTCAGCAGCCGCAGGAACTGCAGACCCAACGGAAAGGTGTAGCGGTCACCGTTGTGCAGGTACAGCAGCGGGTCGATGAAGTTGGACCAGTGGAAGGTGAAGGCGAGCACCGCCACCGCCATGGTCGCCGGACGTACCTGAGGCAGAGCCACCCGGCGCCAGATCGTCAGCCACCCGGCGCCTTCCAGCCGAGCCGCCCCGAGCTGGGTGTCCGGTATACCGCCGAAACTCCAGAAGTACAGCAACACCAGAAACGGACTGCCGGCGAGCGCCGCCGGGGCCAGCAGCGGGACATAGGTGTCGACCACGCCCGCCAGCCGGAACAACTCGAAGCGTGTCGTCCACACCCCGGTAACCGGCACCAGGAGTACCACCAGCAGACCCAGAACCACCCGCCGCCGAGCTGCCGGCGGCAGCAACCGGAGACCGAAACCGGTCAGCGAGGCGACGAGGACGGTCAACGGAACCGCAAGCGCGACCACCAGCGCCGAGTTCGCCAGGTAGGCGAACAGGGGTATCAGCCTGGGTAGCCGCGCGTAGGCGGCCAACGTCGGCTCGGGTGGGAAGAGCTCGAGCGTGCGTGGCGGGGGAAGCCCGGCGGGCCGCAGTGAGCCAACCACCATGAACCACAGCGGAGCCGCGAACAGCGCCGCGAACACAGCCGGCACGACAAAGCGCCCGATCACGCTAGCCCCAGCCGTACGCCCCGACCCGGGAACGCGCGTCCACAACGCACACCAGCCCCTCTTGCCAGCGGTCACACAGGTGCGCGGCTTCGCCTGCCGGCTGGCCGCCGCCGATGGACACCGCCCCGGCCTCTCTGCGCCTGCCAGAAGCTACCAGGCGACTGTGCCAAACCTACGAATTGACGGTTCACCGATCATCGGGCACCTGTTGAAGATCTACATCGGAAGGTCCTACGCCTGTCGCGCTCGGGCGCCGGCGGCCGCCCCCGCCCCGTCGCGCGGAGCCAGATATCGCCGCAGCTCGCCGAGGTGATTCGCCCGATGAGGATGAGGCATGGTCACCCTCCGGCAGAGGAATCTGTGGGCAAGGCGCACCTGAACCGCGGCGCATGGGATCAAGGGCTTGTAACTGGGCGATTCGACGGCAATCCGGCCGGAAAGGAGATCAAGTGGAATACCAGGATTTCGTTAACGCAGTGGCCACGAGGGCCAAGGTGTCGACCGATCAGGCGGCGACACTCACCGGCGCAACGTTGGAGATATTGGCAGATCGCATCACCGCCGGCCAAGCTGAAGACCTTGCCTACCAGCTTCCAGACAGGCTGGCCGACCACCTGCACAGACCGCTTGGACGGGAACGGGCCACGTCCTTCGGGCTCGAAGAGTTCGTGCGGCGGGTGGGGGACCGCCCGAACGTTGACCGCGCGCTCGCCGGTGCCGGGGTCCGCGCGGTGCTCACCACCCTCCGTGAGGCGGTTACCCGTGACGAGTTCGAGAACGCGATGGCCCAGCTGACGAAGGAGTTCCGGCAGGTGATCGAACCCGTGGGTGCCAGTAGTGGGCGGCGCCCCGGCTCGTAGCTGTGGGACCTGGAGGCTGTGGCGCGGACACGCACATCGGGAGGCATTGTGGGCGCCGTAGACGGGGCGCCGACCGCGTGACCCCGTGACGGCAGTGGTCAACGGCCGTGGGCGCGCAGCAGCGCCGCGACCTCGTCGACGGGCAGGCCGGACGACGTGTTGCCGCAGCGACCGACGACTGTCTGCGCCCGCAGCAAGCTGTTGAGTACAGACTCCTCGGTCGCCTCGACGACGGCCGCGAAGCACGCGTCGAGGTCGTGCCCCTGTACTGGCGCTCCGCTGGGCGACGTACCCCGCGGCGCGCGCAGGCCCGTCGCCAAGGCCAGGAAGATTTCACCACTGGCGTGGTGGGCGGTGGAGCCGGTACGGGCCAGCCCCAACCCGGCGCGCCGCGCCAGCCGGGCACAGCCAGCCGGGTCGATCGGCGCGTCGGTGAGGACGACGACGATGCAGGAGCCAGCGGGCGGCGCGGTCGGGTCGCCTGGCGGCAGCGGCGGCAGTAGCCGGCCGACCGGCATCCCGTCGACCGTAAGCCGCTCCCGCTCGCCGAAGTTCGTCAACACCAGCACGCCGACGGTGTGGCCGGACGGCACCACGCGGGACGCCGTACCGATGCCGCCTTTGAAGCCGAGGCAGCTCATCCCCGTCCCGGCGCCGACCGCACCCTCGTCGGGCACCGCGCGGGAACGGGCCGAGGCGCGGGCCGCGGCCAGGGCGGCCGCGACGTCGACGCGGTCGACCTGCATCCGCCGGGCGTCGTTGAGGAAGCTGTCGTCGCACTCTGCGACCACCGGGATGATGACATCTTCCGCGCCGATCGCCGGCTCCTCCTCGATCAGCAGTTCGCAGGCGGCGTCGAAGACCCGGCCGAGCTGCATCGTCGAGGTCAGGAAGATCGGCGTCTCGACCAGGCCCCACTCTGCGGCGGTCAGGAAGCCGGTGCACTCGCCGGCGCCGTTGAGTACCGCGCCGCCGGCCGGAACCGGCTCACGGAAGCAGTTGCCGCCGGGGTCGATGACGGTGACGCCGGTACGCGCGATGCCGCGGCCGGCGGGCGGGTCGTCCTCGTCCCGCCAGACGGTGGCGTGTCCGACGCCAACCCCGGGGACGTCGACGATCGAGCCGATCGGGCCGCTGGGCAGCAGCCCGATCCTGATCCCCAGCTCGGCCGTGCGTGGCCTGTCAGCGAGCATCGGCGCAGCGTAGCAAGGAGAACGGCCGAGGCGTACCGGGTTGGGGCTGCTTTGCGATCGGTCTGGTCACCCGGGCGCCTTCGCACACTCGATGCCGCACCAGGTCCTACCGCGACAGGCCGGCGCCACCTTCGTAGATGGCGCTGCCGCCGGCGATCGTGTGGGTGATTCGTGCGTCGGCCGGCAGGCCCGCGCCGGCGGCGAACAGGTTGCGGTCGAGTACGGCCGGGTCGTTGCGCTTGCCGGCCGCGATCGTGCCGCCGTCGGCGTCGTGAGATCGTCGGGTCATCCCTTCCATCGATGGTGTGGCCGACAGCGACGCCAGTCCCGAGCTGAGGTGGTGGACGTGGGCGTTCGGCGAGGCGGAGCGCTGTTCACGGGGCATTGAAGGAGGTCTTGCGCCATCTTCGTATACAACATACGCTCCCTCGAGTCGCCCACTCGAGGAGCTGTTAATGTCGAACCTCTCCCTCAGCGAAACGAGCCCGCGCAGGCTCCGTCCACTCGGGGCGGTGGTGGCGGCGGTCGCCCTTGCCTGCACCGTCGCGGCCTGCTCGCCGGTGTCGGACAGCGGGGGCGACGGCAAGTCCGGCGAGAACCAGGCGGCCGGGCAGGACACCTTCGGTACGCCGGCAGACCCCGCCGCGGTGAAGGACGGCGGCAAGCTGGTCATCGCCCTTTCCGCCGAGCCCGACGCGCTGGACCCGACCCTGTCCCGCAGCCTCTACTCGCGCTATGTCTTCCAGGCGATCTGCCAGAAGCTCTACGACGTGAACGAGCAGGCGCAGGTCGTGCCGCAGCTGGCCACCGAGCTTCCCACCACCAGCGACGACGGCAAGACGGTCACCATCTCGCTGCGCCAGGGCGCGCGCTTCGCGGACGGGACGCAGTTCGACTCCGGCGCGGTCAAGGCCACCCTGCAGCGGCATCTGACCAACGCCCGGTCCGCGCGCAAGAGCGAACTCGGTCCGATCGAGAGCGTCGACACTCCTGATCCGCAGACTGTTGTCATCCACCTGAAGCAGCCGTTCGCGCCCCTGCTCGGCGCGCTGGCCGACCGCGCCGGCATGATCATGAGCCCGAAGGCGCTGCAGAGTCTGGGCGACGACTTCGCCTCCGCGCCGGTCTGTGTCGGGCCGTTCAAGTTCGCCAAGCGGGTGCCGCAGAACTCCATCGACGTCGTGAAGGACCCGAACTTCTACGACACTGCCAAGGTTCACCTCGACGCCATCTCCTGGCACATCCTCAGCGACGCGAGCATCCGGGCCGCCAACCTGCGCTCCGGCGACGCCCAGGTCGCCGACACCATCTCCACCCAGGACGTCGCCGCGCTGCGCGGGGAAGCCTCGGTCACGGTTCTGCAGTCACAGTCGCTCGGCTACCAGGGGCTGACGTTCAACGTAGGGAACGTCGACGGGGTCGGCAGCACGCCGAAGCCGATCAACCGCCCCATCGCCCAGAACGCCAAGATCCGGCAGGCCTTCGAGTACGCCATCGATCGCAAGGCGCTGGTCCAGGCCGTCTTCAACGGCTACCACGCCGTGGCCTGCTCGCCGATCTCGCCGGCGAGCCCGTTCACGTCGCCCGAAGCCCAGAACTGCCCGTCGCACGATCCCGCGAAGGCCAAGCAGTTGCTCACCGAAGCGGGTGTTCAGACGCCGTACCAGGTGACGATGCTCGCGTCGAACACGCCGGACACGCTCCGCCTCGCCCAGGCCCTGCAGGCCATGGTCAAGGACGGCGGATTCGACCTCAAGATCAACCCGGTGGAGTACTCCTCGCTCCTCGACGAGCAGGACCGCGGCAACTTCGAGCTGCTGCAGCTGGGCTGGAGCGGGCGGATCGACCCGGACGCCAACATCACCAACTTCGTCGGCACCGGCGGGAGCCAGAACGTCGCCGGCTACAGCAACCCGCAACTCGACGCCGTCCTCGACCAGGCCCGGCAGTCGACCGACACCGACGAGCGCAAGAAGCTGTACGGGCAGGCGGTGACCATCCTCCAGCAGGACGACGCGCTGATCTACCTCTACCGGCAGCGGAACCTGACCGCGGTCTCCAAGCAGATCCAGGGCCTGCAGGTCTTCCCGGACGGCGTGATCCGCGCGGCCTTCGCCGGGTTCGCCAAGTAGGTCTCATGGCCCGGTATCTGCTCACACGCGCCTGGCACTCGGCGTTGACCCTGCTGCTGTCGACGGTCGTGGTGTTCCTCGGGGTGCGGGCGCTTCCCGGCGACCCCGCGCTCGCCCTGGCCGGGGAGGACCGCTCCCCGGAGGCGCTGGCGGCCATCCGCCACCACTACGGGCTGGACCTGCCGCTGCCGATGCAGTTCGCGCAGTACGTGCAACGCGTGGCGCAGGGCGACTTCGGGGTCTCGATCCGCACCGGGACGCCGGTCTCGTCGATGCTCACCACCGCCCTGCCCGTCACGGCCGAGCTCGCCGTCCTGGCGATTCTCATCGCCGCGGCGCTGGGCGTCGGCGCCGGGGTGCTCGCGGCCGTCCGCCGCGGGCACCCGGCGGAATGGCTGGCCAACGGACTGGCCCTGGTGGGCCTGTCGGTGCCGCACTTCTGGCTCGGGCTGCTCGCGATCCTCTACCTCTCGGTGGCAACGGGACTCTTCCCGGCCTCCGGATTCGTGCCGCTGCTGGAGGACCCGGTGGACAACCTGCACCACATTGTCCTGCCGGCCGTGATTCTGGGCACCGGTCTCGCCGCCATCATCATGCGGCAGACACGATCCGCGATGCTGGACTCGCTGTCCTCCGACCACGTCCGTACGGCGAAGGCGAAAGGCCTCCCGCCCCGAGCCGTCATCAGCCGGCACGCGCTGCGCAACAGCCTCATCGTGGTGGTGACCATCGTCGGCCTCCAGCTCGGCGGCCTGATCTCGGGGGCGGTGGTCACCGAGCAGATCTTCGGGCTGCCCGGCTTCGGCAAGATGACCATCGACGCGGTGTTCCAGCGGGACTACCCGGTGATCCAGGCGGTCGTCCTGCTCACCGCCACGGCGTACATCGTCATCAACTTCCTGGTGGACCTGCTCTACTCGGTGATCGACCCGCGTATCCGCGTGACGGGAGACCCGGCATGACCGTTCTCACCGTCCCGACAGCGGATGCGACCGGCCCTGCCGGCATCAGCCGCCGTACCCGAGTCCTTCGGCGTCTGCGGCGCAACCCGCTCGCCGTCGTGAGCTTCGGTCTGCTCGCGTTGGTGGCCGTCGTCGCCCTGCTCTCGCCCTGGATCACCCCCTATTCGGTCGAGCAGACCGATTTTGCCCACACCTTCTCACCCCCGGGCACCCCCGGCCACCTGCTGGGGACCGACGACCTGGGCCGCGACGTCCTGTCCCGGATCATGCTGGGCGCCAGGGCCTCCCTCCAGGTGGCACTGCTCGCCGTGGCCACCTCCCTGGTCATCGGCGTGCCGCTGGGCCTGGCGGCCGGCTACTTCCGGGCCTGGGACGCGGTGATCTCGCGCTTCACCGATCTGCTGCTCGCGTTTCCGTTCCTGATCATGGCAGTCGGGTTGGCCGCCATCCGCGGCGCCAGCCTCGCCAACGCCGCCGTCGCCATCGGGATCGCGCAGATTCCCGGCGTGATCCGGGTGGTCCGCTCGGACACCCTGCGGCTCAAGTCGCTGGACTTCGTCGCCGCGGCCGTGGTGGACGGCGCGAGCGACCTGTGGGTGCTCGCCCGGCACATCCTGCCCAACGCGACCTCGGTGATCCTGGTGCAGGCCACCGTCGCGATCCCGACCGCGATCCTCGGCGAGGCGGTGCTCTCGTTCCTGGGCCTCGGCATCCAGCCCCCGGCGCCCAGCCTCGGCACCATGCTGGCCACCGCCCAGCAGTTCGCCGCGCGCGCCCCGTGGGCGGCGGTCCTGCCCGGTGTCGTGATCATGGGCCTGGCGCTGGCGTTCAACGTCTTCGGCGACGCCCTGCGGGACGCCCTCGACCCGAAGGGAGACCGGTGATGACCACGGCCGAACGGGCGGGCACCTCCGCCGCCCTCGGCACCCCGGTCCTGCAGGTACGCGACCTCTCGGTCTCGTTCACCACCGAGGACGGAACCGTCTCAGCGGTCGACCAGGTGAGTCTGGACCTCGCCCCCGGCGAGATCGTCGGGATGGTCGGCGAGTCGGGCTGCGGAAAGAGCGTCACGGCGATGAGCCTCGCCGGCCTGCTGCCCGACAGCGCCCGGATCTCCGGCTCGGTACGGCTGGAGGGCACCGAGCTGGTCGGCACCCGCGAGCCGGTGCTGCGCCGCGTCCGCGGCAAGGACATCGCCTACATCTTCCAGGAGCCGATGACCTCGTTGAACCCGGTGCTCACCGTCGGCCGGCAGATCGGCGAGGTCCTGCAGGTCCACGAGCGGATGTCCCGGCGCGCCGCCCGGGCCCGCGCCGTCGAGCTGCTGTCGCTCGTCGGGATCCCGTCCGCCACGAAACGGGTCGACAACTACCCCCACCAGCTCTCCGGCGGCATGCGCCAGCGCGTGATGATCGCGATGGCGGTGGCCTGCGGCCCGAAGGTGCTGGTGGCCGACGAACCCACCACGGCCCTGGACGTCACCGTCCAGGCCGGCATCCTCCAGGTGCTCCGGGACCTGCGGGACCGGCTCGGCACCACCATCCTCATCATCACGCACGACCTCGGGGTGATCGCCGACGTCGCCGACCGCGTCGTCGTCATGTACGCCGGGCGGGTGGCGGAGCAGGCACCCGTCACCGACCTGTTCGCGCACCCGCACCACCGGTACACCGCGGGGCTGCTGTCGGCCTCCCCGGTGCCCGGTGTACACGCCGGCACCCAGCGGCTGCAGGAGATTCCCGGTCTCGTGCCGGTGCTGTCCACCCAGCCCGACGCCTGCACCTTCGCCGACCGCTGCCCGGCCGCCGACGCCCGCTGCCGGGACTCTGCCCCGCCGCTGGAGGCGGTCGCGACGGGGTCCGCGACCGCGGTGCCCGACCACCTCGCGGCATGCTGGCATCCCAGCCCGAACCCGCGGACGCAGTCCGAGGAGGCCACCGCATGACGCCGCAACCGAACGCCCTCGACCTCGAGGACCTGGTGATGCACTTCGGGCCGGTGCGAGCCGTGGACGGCGTCTCCCTCACCATCCCCAGAGGCCGGGTCACGGCGCTGGTGGGGGAGAGCGGCTCCGGAAAGTCGACCGTGGGTCGCTGCGTCGTCCGGCTCGTGGAGCCCACGGCGGGCACGGTCCGGATCGCCGGCACCGACGTCACGCATCTGCCCCGGCGACAGCTGCGCCGCCACCGCAATGAAGTGTCGATCGTCTTCCAGGATCCCGCCGGCTCGCTGGACCCCCGCATGCTGGTCGGCGACATCGTGGCCGAGCCGCTGCGGCTGTCCGGCAAGCGGATCTCCCGGCGCGACCGGCAGGCCCGCGTCGCCACCGAACTCGGCCGGGTGGGCCTACGCGCCGAAGTGGCCCGCCGGTACCCCCACGAGCTCTCCGGCGGGCAACGCCAGCGGGTCAGCATCGCCCGGGCCCTGATCTCCGAGCCCAAGCTGCTCATCGCGGACGAACCCACCAGCGCCCTCGACGTATCGGTGCAGGCCTCGGTGCTCAACCTCCTCGCCGACCTGCAACGGGACATCGGGTTCGCGTGCCTGTTCATCACCCACGACCTGGCCGCGGTCGAATACCTGGCCGACCACATCGCCGTCATGTACCTCGGCCAACTCGTCGAAACGGGCCCCCGCGCGCAGATCTTCACCCGACCCGCCCACCCCTACACCCAGGCGCTGCTCGCGGCCGCGCCGGTGGCCGACCCGATCCACCAACGGCAGCGCCAACCCGTGCTGCTCGGCGACGACCTGCCGTCCGCGCTGGACCCGCCGTCCGGCTGTCGGTTCCGCACCCGCTGCCCGCTCGCGTTCGACCGATGCGCGACACAGATACCGGCGCAGGTGGCGTTCGGTGACGGCGTGGCCGCATGCCACCTGGTCCAACCCGACGGAACACGGCCCGACGTCCGGGCCGCCGCCACGAGTGAGGTGTTGTCATGACGTTCACCACCAGGCCGACGCTGCAGGGAACCTTCGGGATGGTCTCCTCGACGCACTGGCTGGCCAGCCAGGCTGCCATGGGGATCCTGGAGCGCGGCGGGAACGCCTTCGACGCGGCGGTCACCGCCGGGTTCGTCCTGCACGTCGTCGAACCACACCTGAACGGACCGGGCGGAGAGGTGCCCGCCATCGTGGCCACGGCCCGAGACCCGCAACCGAAGGTGCTCTGCGGGCAGGGCCCCGCGCCGGCCGGCGCCGCGATCGCGCACTTCCGATCCCTCGGGATGGAACTCATCCCCGGATCCGGGCCGCTCGCCGCCACCGTGCCCGGCGCTGTGGACGCCTGGCTGCTGCTGCTGCGCGACCACGGCACGCTCTCCCTCGAGGACGTGCTGGAGCCGGCGATCGGCTACGCCGGCGCCGGCCACCCGCTGGTGCCGCGGATCGGCGACACGGTGGCCGCCGTGCGGTCCCTGTTCGAGGAACACTGGCCCACCTCCGCCCAGCTCTGGCTGCGCAACGGCAAACCGCCGGCGGCAGGCGAGCTGTTCACCAACCCGGCGTACGCGCGTACCCTGCAGCGGCTGGTCGACGCCGGCCGGGCGGCCGGCGCCGACCGGGAGGCGCAGATCGAGGCCGCCCGCTATGCCTGGGGCCACGGCTTCGTCGCCGAGGCGATCGACCGGTTCAGCCGGCAACCGTTCCTGGACTCCAGCGGCCGTCCCCACGCCGGCCTGGTCACCGGAGCCGACCTGGCGGGCTACTCCGCCACCTGGGAGGAGCCGGTCACGCTCGACTGGCACGGTTACTCGGTGGCGAAGACCGGCTTCTGGGGCCAGGGCCCCGTGCTGTTGGAGAGCCTGGCCGTCCTCGAAGCGCTCGGCGACCCGCGGGCGTATGACCCGGGGACCGCGGCCGGCATCCATGCCCAGGTCGAGGCGTTGAAACTCGCCTTCGCCGACCGGGAGGCCTGGTTCGGCGACGGTGACGTGCCGGCGAAAGCGCTCCTCTCCCAGGAGTACGCGCGGGAGCGAGCCGGCCTGATCGGGGAACGCGCCTCGGCGCAGCTGCGACCCGGCCAGCCCGACGGCAGGCAGCCCCGCCTCCCGGCGTACGTGCGCCGCAGCGTCGGACGCCGAGCCGACCTGGTGGACCCCACGACCGGGGAGCCGACGGTGCAGGCGGACGGGGTGACCCGCGGCGACACCTGCCACGTCGACGTGGTCGACCGCTGGGGCAACATGATCTCCGCCACGCCCAGCGGCGGCTGGCTGCAGAGCTCTCCCACCATCCCCGAGCTCGGCTTCCCGCTCGGCAGCCGCCTGCAGATGTTCTGGCTGGAGGAGGGGCTCGCCTCGTCGCTGGCGCCGGGACGCCGGCCGCGTACCACGCTGAGCCCGACCATGGTGCACCGCGACGGCGAGCCCGTCCTGGCCTGCGGCACTCCCGGCGGCGACCAGCAGGACCAGTGGCAGCTGCCGTTCCTGCTGCGCCACCTCGCCGGTGGTCAGTCCCTGCAGGAGGCCATCGACGCGCCCGCGTGGCACACCACCAGCCTGCCGGGATCGTTCTACCCGCGCGACATCGAGCCGGGCGTTCTGGTGGTGGAGGACCGCCTGGACGAGGACGTGCTGGCGGCGCTGCGCGGGTACGGGCACGAGGTGCGGCTGTCCGGCTCGTGGAGCCTCGGCCGCCTCTGTGCTGTGACCCGCGATCCGGTGACCGGCCTGCTCGCCGCAGGGGCGAACCCGCGTGGAATGCAGGGCTATGCCTGCGGCCGGTGACCGCTACCGGACGCCGTACCCGCCTTCGGCGTTCTCGTACGCCGCCGCGGAAGCGGCATCGAGGTGGGCCAACGCCGCCTGCTCGGCCCGGTCGCCGTCACCCGACTCGATCGCGTCGACCAGCTGAATGTGCTCGGCCCACGAGTGTGGCGCCCGTTCCGCCGCACCCAGCCGGAAGATCCATTGCACATGGAGGTAGAGGGCCTTGGCGATCGACGACAGCCAGGGGTTTCCACTGATCGCGAGGATACGCAGGTGCAGGGCACTGTTCAGCTCGGCGACCCGGCGCAGGTCCTGCTGTTCCGTCGCCTCGCGGCCCTGCTCCAGCAGAGCCCGCAGGGCGGCCACGTCCGCCGCCGTCGACCGCTCCGCCGCCAACCGGGCGGCCAAGGCCTCCAGACGCTGGCGAACGGCGAACATGTCCGCGATGGTCGCGCTGCTCGGAGAGGCCACCACCGCCCCGCGGCGGGGCAGGATCACCACGAAACCCTCCGCCTCCGCCACGCGCAGCGCCTCACGGACCGGGTTACGGGAGACGCCGAAGTCCTCCGCCAGCCGGTCCTCGGTCAGCCGCTCCCCGGGAAGGTAGTCGCCATCGATGATGGCGGTCCGCAACGCGGCGAGGACCTGGTCGCGTAGCGGCAGGTGTTGAGCGCCAAGCTTGCCCCGCAGGTCTTCAGCCAACCTGATCGCCTCTCCGTGAAACATCCCAGACGAAGCGTATACGAAGAACAATTTGCTAAGGATGGCCGAGAGTGCTGAGAACGCTGCCGAATGTCGTACGTTTCCGCCCAACGGCGGAGGGCAACCTACTGCGGCGCAGGCACGCCCTGGTCGTCGTGCTCACCTTCCTGACCGGTAGCGCGGACGCCGTCGGCTTCCTCGCGCTCGGCGGAGCCTTCTCCAGCGTCATGACCGGCAACATGGTCCTGCTCGGACTCTCGGCGGGCAGCGGCCACGCCGACCTCGCCCTCACCTCAGGCTGCGCCATCCTCAGCTTCATCACCGGCGTCCTCGCGGGCGCCCGCCTCGCCCGCCGGGCGCGGCCCGACGACCCCGTCTGGCCACGCCAGGTCACCCGCGCGCTCGCCCTGGAACTCCTGGTGTTCGTCGTCTTCCTCGTCGTCTGGACGGTCAACCTGCCCCACCCGTCGGCGCATGTCGCCCTCGCACTGCTCATGCTGTCCGCCGCAGCGCTGGGCATACAGAGCAGCGCCATTCAACGGTTCGGCGTACCCGGCCTCTCATCCACCTACCTGACCGGCACACTCACGAGTCTGATCGCCGGTGTCGCCGCACGGAGCTCGTGGCGGGACCTGCGGCCCAAGGCGCACGTCCTGCTCGCCCTGATGACCGGCGCCGCAGTCGGTGCCCTGGTCGCCATCCACCTGCCCGCATGGTCACCGGTGCTGCTGCTCGTGCCGCTCGTGCTCGTGATCGCCGTATCCTCACGCATGGCGGAAAGGGGCTCCGATGGCGCGTCTTGACGTGCTGATCACCGGCGGGGACGCCCTCGACGGCACCGGCTCACCGGCCCGCCCCGCCGACGTCGGCGTTCGGGACGGGCGGCTCGTGCTGCTGCCACCGGGCAGCCGCGCTCCCGCCGCCGCGGTGGTCGACGCGACCGGGCTGGTCGTCACGCCGGGCTTCATCGACGTACACACCCACTCCGACCTGCTCGCCGGCGACGACGAACAACGGGAGATGCTGCGCCGAGCACCGCTGCTCCAAGGCGTCACCACGGAGATCTGCGGCAACTGCGGAATCAGCCCCTTCCCGATCCCACCCGACCGCGACGGACCGGTGCGCGAGCTGATCGCCGCCACCTTCGGCCCACCCGCGGCGGCGTACGCGTCGTTCGCCGAGTTCGCCCGCGCGCAGGGCGTCGCCCGGCGCAACCACCTCGCCGCCCTCGTCGGGCACGGCACGCTGCGCGCCGCGGTGGTCGGCTTCGCCCAGCGCCGGGCCACATCACAGGAAACCCGGCGGATGTGCCAGCTGCTCGACGAGGCGCTCGCAGCGGGCGCGGCCGGGCTGTCCACCGGCCTCATCTACGCCCCGGGCGTCAACGCCGGCACCGACGAGATCATCGCCCTGGCGCGGGTGGCTGCCGCACACGGCAAGCCGTACGTGACACACCTGCGCGACGAGATGTCCCAGGTCGAGTCCGCACTCGAGGAGGCGATCGAGATCGCCGCCGCGGCCGGCTCCGCGCTGCAGGTCTCCCACCACAAGACGGCCGGACGGCGTGCCTGGGGCACCACCGTCCGCACCCTCGCCCGGCTCGAGCAGGCGCGCAGCGACGGGCTCGATGCGATGTGCGACGTCTACCCATATACCGCCGGCAGCACCGCCCTGCACGCGATGCTGCCGCCCTGGCTGATCGCCGACGGCGTACCGGCCATGCTCGCCGCCATCGCCGAGCCGGCGGTCCGCGAACGGATTCGCACCGACCTGGTCGTCGGGGTGCCCGGCTGGGAGAACACCGTCGGAAACGGCGGCTGGGACCTGATTCGCGTCGCGTCCGCCCCGAACAACCCGGACGCCCAGGGGCACACCATCGCCGACCTGGCCGCCGCGCGCGGCGTCGACCCGGTCGACTACGCCTGCGACCTGCTCGCCGCCGAACGCGGCGACGTCACGATCATCAGCCACTCGATGTGCGAGGACGACGTACATCGGGTGCTGGCCAGCCGGCTGACCATGCTGTGCTCGGACGGCGTACCGAAGGGGGGCCGCCCGCACCCGCGGTGGGCGGGTAGCTTCGCCCGGGTGCTCGGCCACTACGTACGCGACGTGGGACTGCTGGATCTGGCGGAGGCGGTACACAAGATGACGGTGATGCCCGCCCGCCGCTTCGGCCTGCCAGACCGGGGGCTGCTCGCCGACGAGTACACCGCGGACCTGGTGGTCCTCGACCCGCAGCGGGTGGCCGACGGCGCCACCTACGACGATCCGCTGGCGCCGCCGCACGGCGTGCGGTGCGTCGTGGTCGGCGGTCTGGTCGTCGTGGACGGCGGTGAGGTCACCGACGCGCGGCCAGGCCGGGTCCTGGCCGTACCCGATCGGCAGCCCACCCGACCGGGACGGACATGAGCGCGGCGTTGCCGCGGCCAGTGATCGGAATCGGCCATCCAAAGGGGACACTGCTGCGTCAGCCATCGCTTGTTAGGGTTCTGTTGGCTCCGTGACGGGGGAGGGCTACGGAATGCCAGACGATGCCGGTGACGACTACGCGGCGCGGATCAGCGCGTACCGCCGGGAGCTCGCCGAGATGCGGATTGACCGGTCCGGGTCCGAGGCGGGTGCGGAGAGCCGCGGGGACGCCGCGGAGGGGCAGGTCAACGTCGTGGCGGCGGCGGGTCGGTTACGCTCGGTCGAGCTGGCCGGGCGGCTGATGCGGCTGCCCGGTGAGGACCTCGGCCCCCTGATCGTGGAAGCGGCCAACACCGCACTCGCCGGTGCCCGTTCCGACCTGGTGAACCCCGAGCCCGCGCCGGACCTGTCCGGGCTGACGGACAGCTTCGCGGCAGCGCTTGCCGAGAGCGAGCTGGCGTTGCACCGGGTCCAGGGGGCGCTGAACGAGGCGATCGCCAAGGTGGGCCCCCGTACCGGGCTTGGTGGCGACCTTCCGGAAACCGAAGCGTCAGACCTGCTGTACGGGGTTATGGACACGCTGCGGTCGGTGCGCGGAGTCCCGCCTGACCAGGATCAGCCCGACGCGGCCGAGCGACGAGGGGTCGGCTCCGACGGCGCGGGACACATCTCGGTGGAGGTCGACGGCACGGGTCAGATCGTGCGCCTGGCGCTGCCGCGCGCTGGCCGGCTCACCTCCGATCAGCTCGGCGAGCTGATCGTCGAGGCGGTTAATCGGGCGCTTGACGAGGTGGAGCCGGCACCGGCGGTGGACGCCGTGCCGCCTGGTTTGGCCGGGGAAGATCTCGGCCGCCGGGTGGCGGAACTGCAGGAGGCCAGCGTCCGGCAGATGACCGCACTGACCGGGGCGCTGACCGGCATCATGGCCCGCATCCGGGAGCCGTGACGATGATCGACGGTGGGGGTGAGGCGTGATGGCCGGTGAGATCGAGATCAACCCGGAGGCGATCATCGATGCGGGTGACAACATTCTTGCCTCCGCGCAGCGTGTCCGCTCTGCGGTGTCGGCCTTCAACGCCGAACTGGCCGCCTTCGGTGCGCCGTGGGGCAGCGACGATCTCGGCTCACTCATCGGGATGGTGTACGAGACGATTCGGGACCTGGCGATGGAGAGCTATGACGCCAACCTGCTTGAGATCGAGGACATCGGCAAGCTCAGCCGGGTGATGGGCATGAACTACCACGAGACCGAGCGGGCCATCGTCGAGCACCTCGGTCGCTTCCGGGAGATGTTGGGCTGACACATGGGACTGATGCTTCCCGCCGAGTTGGTGTCCCTGCTGGGCGTTCTCGGCTACACCTGGCCCGAGGCCGACGAGTCGAAGCTGCTGGAAATGGGCCAGGCCTGGTTGGCGTTTCCGGACCGCCTCGCCGCTCCCGTGGCCGAGGCCGATCAATGGGCGCGACGCGTGTGGACCGAGAACCGCGACTCCGCCATCGAGCGCTTCCAGGAGACCTGGCAGGCAGGCGACTCGGCGAAGGGGAACCTGGACGACGGTGCCAGCGCGGCCGCGTTGATCGGCGCCGGGCTGATGGTGTGTGCCGGTATCGTGC
This sequence comes from Micromonospora sp. SL1-18, assembly GCF_047921505.1. Taxonomy (NCBI): domain Bacteria; kingdom Bacillati; phylum Actinomycetota; class Actinomycetes; order Micromonosporales; family Micromonosporaceae; genus Micromonospora; species Micromonospora sp. SL1-18. The sequence goes on from NZ_JBLROA010000040.1 coordinate 24,103, forward strand.
TCGCTCTGAAGATCAACGTGATCGTGCAACTGACGCTGCTGGCTATTCAGATCGCGCAGGCCGTGGCGACGGCAGCGGTCACCTTCGGGGCGTCGTTGCTGGAGATCCCGATCTTCAAGCTCATCACCGGCGTCATTATCGACCAGTTGCTGAACATGGCGACCGAAGCGGTGCTCGGTGGGTAGCCGAGGCAAAGCGGGCCTGTTTCGGCCGGTCGAGAAGTGGCTGCGGGCGCGGATGCGTCACCGCCGCTACGAACACATCTTCCGCGGCCACGTCAACGCCAACGCCAATCCGCCCCGCGGCACGGGCTTTCACCATCGCTTCCTTGGGGAGAACCCACCGGGAGCCAGGGTCCGCGTCGATGCCGACGGGCGGGAGATGATTCTCGAACGGTACGTCGACGGCACGTACCGGGCTCGAGTCGACGTGCTCGACGCGAACGGCGTGTGGCGCCAGAAGCGCGGTGCCAGCACGTTCTTCCCCGACAACTGGACGCCCCAACGCGTCAACGAGACGATCGAGGACGGGTTCCGATCGGGGGGCCCGCACCCGGGCGATCCGAACAAGTGGCAGGGTAGGGCCAACGGGCTGCTGGTGGAGGGCTTTTACAATCCCGGCGGCACGACGTGGTATTCGGCCTGGCCGGTGGGGAGAAACTAGCATGCGGGACGGCATTGAGTTCCAGCGGAACCAGTACGGTGCGCCGTCGATGAAGACCCGGGACGGGCACTTCCGCGCCCTGGGCTCCCAGCTGGTCAGCGACATCCAGACGTACGCCCCGGACTGCCTCGAGCTGTTGCAGTGCATCGACGACGCGGTGTCTGGGCCCTCCGGGTACGAGGAGTTCGAGGGCAATTCCGCGGTCGTGCGCTGCACCGCGGATGGCGTCACGGTCGAGAGTCTCGGGCCGCTGCCGTCGGTCACGACCTACACGGTCGACGAGGCCCGCGACGTGATCCTGCAGTACTTCGCCTTCCTGGCGCCGTCCGCCGAGGACAAGAAGCGGCACGTGGCCGCCTGGGAGCGGGAGAACGGTCGACCGTTCCCCGGCCGATCGCTGCTGCACCTTCCGGATTGAGGTGTGGCGGTCCAGGCCGGAGCGCCGACGGGCCAGGCGGCCAGAGTCGCAGAACATGCTGCCGCCTCGCCGGCAGGCGTGCGCCGCGGCGAGCACCTGTGGCGAGCTGTAGCGGTGTCCTACCGCGACAGGCCGGCGTCACCGTCGTAGACGACGCTGCCGCCGGCGATCGTGTGGGTGACGCGTGCGTCGGCCGGCAGGCCCGCGTCGCCCGGGCCTGAGGAGACCAGCGAGGCCGACCGGCTCGCCGATGCCACCATCGGCGCGATTGGTGACGTGCTGGCGCTGCTGAGCCGGGTGACCGAGGCCCGGCGCGGCGGGGTGAGCCGCGAGTCCCAGTTGCGCCACCTGGCCGCCTGGTTCACCCGCGCTGGCTCGCGCCGGCTCCGGCGCTTTGGTCAGCCCACCTTGGCGCGGGAGAGGATCGCCGTGAAGTCGACACCGGCCGGCAGGGCGCCGAATGCGTGGCCGTGGTCGTCGCCGAGCCGGGAGGCGCAGAAGGCGTCGGCGACCTGGGCGGCGATGCGGCGCCAGGCTGCGTTGCCAGGGCGTGTCCAAGTGGCGACATGTCGCCTCTGTGGCACCCGGCGCCTAGTGACCACCAACCGTGTCGGCTACCAGACTCCGGTGGTGTCAACAGTGGTTGCCAGCTTCGCTGAGCAAAGGAGTAGCACGATGAACCGGCTCTTACGCTGGACGGCCATGGCGTTGGTCGGCGTCCTGGCGGTGGGCGTTCCCGCCGAGGCAGCGCCACCGCCCCCGGCAGAAGCTAGCGGAGCCGCCGCGACCGCTAGCCCGTCTCGCGTCACCCTGATAACGGGCGATGTGGTGGAGTTGGTCGAGGCGTCGCCCGGCAGGTATGCCGCCTCGGTCCGGCCGGCGCCTGGCCGGGAAGGGATCACCTTCCACACCCTGGAAGTCGACGGCGGCCTGCGCGTACTGCCCAGCGACGTTGTGCCATACGTGTCCGCGGGCGTTCTCGACGACGACCTGTTCGACGTGCAGGAGCTTATCGAGCAGGGCTACGGGGACGATGTGGCACCAAACCTGCCACTGATCATTCGTTACCGGGAGACCGGCGAGCAGACGATCGCCGGGGCACGACGTGTCTCCAGGCTGAACAGCATCGGCGCCTCTGTGGTCGTCGAGGACAAGGACGGACTGACCGGGTTCTGGCGGGCGGCGGCCGGCGGCAGCCCGGGCGTCCGATCGTTCGGCGTGGACACGCCGCAGCTGGGGTCCGGCATCGCGCAGATCTGGCTCGATGGGCGGGTGAAGCCGACGCTCGACCGGAGCGTGGCGCAGATCGGCGCTCCGGCGGCGTGGGCATCGGGGTACGACGGCGACGGTGTCACGGTGGCGGTACTGGACACCGGTATCGACGCGACACACCCCGACCTCGCTGGAAAGATCAGCGAGACGAAGAACTTCTCCAACAGCGCCACCATCGCCGACAAGTTCGGGCACGGCACACACGTCGCTGACACGATCGCCGGCACCGGCGCAGCCTCGGACGGCCGACGCAAGGGCGTCGCACCAGGGGCGAAGCTGCTCATCGGCAAGGTGCTGAACGACACTGGCTCCGGCTATGAGTCGTCGATCATCGCCGGAATGGAGTGGGCGGTCAGTTCCGGAGCCGACGTGGTCAACATGAGCCTTGGCGGGAGTGCCACCGATGGCACCGACCCGTTGAGTGAGGCGGTCAACCGGCTCACCGCGAGCAGTGGCACCCTTTTCGTCGTCTCGGCAGGTAACGACGGGGAGGAGTCGACCGTAGGAACCCCGGGTGCGGCCGAAGCGGCTCTCACCGTCGGTGCCGTGGACCGCGACGAGAGCCTCGCGAGTTTCTCCAGTCGGGGTCCGCGGTTGGGTGATTATGCCGTGAAGCCGGAAATCACCGCGCCGGGTGTCGGGATCATCGCGGCGCGGGCCGCTGGTACCGCGATGGGAACGCCGGTCGACGCGTACTACACCGCGGCGTCCGGCACGTCGATGGCGGCGCCGCACGTGGCCGGCGCGGCGGCGATCCTCGCCCAGCGCCACCCCGACTGGAACGCCGCGCAGCTCAAGGACGCGCTGGTGAGCACAGCCCGCACCAATACCGCCCTGACCGTGCATCAGCAGGGCGCCGGCCGGGTCGATGTGGCGCGGGCGACTGCCCAGCAGGTGCACGCGACCGGGGTGCTCAACTTCGGGGTGCATTCCGACACGACGGCGGCTGAGGCGCCGATCACCCGGCAGGTCTCCGTCACCAACTCGGGGGACAGCGCGGTGACGCTGTCGCTCGCCGTACGCCTGGAAAACCTCGATTTCCATGGTGCGGACCGGGACGCTGTCGCACTCGGCGCCGACCAGATCGTGGTGCCCGCGGGTACGACCCGGCAGGTGCCGGTCACGATCGACCCGGCCAAGCTGACCCGTGGACGGCACGGCGGTTGGCTCACGGCCAGCGGTGCGGGCGGGGTGCTGACCACCACTGCCCTGTCGGTGACCCTTGATGGGCCCAAGCACACGGTGACCCTGCGTGGGGTGGATCGCAGCGGCGCGGACACGAGCGTGTCCGTGGTCGCCCTGCACGGTACCGATCGGCGCTCGGACGCGGTGAAGTGGATTCAAAAGGGCAAGCCCCTGACCGTCGAGGTCGAGGAGGGTAACTATCTGCTGCACGGTCTGATCTCGGACGGTGGGCCGCTTCACCCACAGGCCACCCTGATCACCGACCCACAGCTGAAGGTCACCCGGGACCTCGAGGTGGTCATCGACGCCCGCAAGGGGACCCCGATCACCATCAAGACACCGAAACCCGCCGAGCAGCAGGCGGTGCTGAGCTATTACGTACACCGCACGTTCAGTAACGGACGGAGCATCAGCCACGGGGTCATGCATTTCAGCACCGTGCAGCAGGTCAACGTGACGCCCACCGACCCCGTCACCGACGGTGACTACGAATTCGCCTCCCGGTGGCAACTCGTCGCGCCCATGGTGAGCGCTCGCGTGTCCGGCGTGTCCGGGCCGCTGGACATCAACCTGCTGAACCGCTCACCAGCTTTCGACGGTGTCCGCAACTTCCCGCTGGTCTGGGCCGGCACCGGCACCGACGCGGAGTTGACCGCGGCTGACGTACGCGGAGCAGCGGTGCTCATGGACCAGGCGAAGGGCCGGTCGGAGAGCGCCCAGGTGGCTGCCGCGGCAGCGGCCGGAGCCGCGGTCGCGCTGATCGTGCGGCCGGCCACCTCTTCCGCCTGGACGGTGTGGCGGCCGAACGGCACCCGGGAGCCGATCCCGGCCATGGTTGTCGTCAACGACGACGGCCAGCGCCTGAAGGCCGCCGCCATGGCGGGAAAGCCGATGCTCAACCTCACCCTCACCGTGTCCAGCCCGTACCTCTACGACGTGTTCCACGTGGAGCGGGGGCGAATCCCTGCGCAGATCGTCCACCAGGTGACCGCGGAGAACTCGGCGCGGATCATTACTAGGTACGCCAACACCGGCGGGGACGAGTGGGCCAAGGAGCAGCGCTTCGGCTGGCGCCCCTGGCAGACGTACTCGTGGAACGACACCCAGCGCATGGTGCGTACGGGCGGGGAGCGCGAGGAGTGGGTTTCGGCGGGCGACTCGGTCTGGCAGCACCGGGTGGTTCACTACTACACCTGGGATGAGATGAACCCGCTCGGCGCTGGGATGCGCGACGCGCCGCGCAGCTACCAGGGCGACAGCCGTACCCGCGAGGACTGGTTCACCCCAGTGGTGCGTCCGGCGGCGCCCCGCGGTATCGCGGGCCTGGTATCGACCCGCCGTGGCGACATCCTTGCCCTGCGGGTACCGGAATTCGTCGACGCCGCAGGCCACTACACGCTGGCGGGCGGCGGCGGTGAGCGTGATCTGGTGTCGGCACGACTGCTGCGCGACGGCGCCGTCCTCGCCGAGTTGCCCGATGCGCGCCGGGATGTGTCGACGGTGGCCGCCGACGCCTCATATCGGCTGGAGCTGACCACCCAGCGGGCGTCCAAACAGTGGCAGTGGGCGACGCGCACGGACACGGCGTGGGACTTCCGGTCCGGGCGCCCGGACGGTGACCCGGACGAACCGCGGCCACTGCCGCTCCTGCAACTCGACTACTCGATTCCGGCCGACCTGGCCGGAACGGTGCCCGGGGACCACCCGCACACCATCAGTGTCGGGCTGCGCAACCAGGATGGGTTGGCGGCTCCGGCCGGGGGCAGCGTCGAGGTCGAGGTGTCGTTCGACGAAGGGGCGACGTGGCGCTCGGTGAAGGTCGCGAGCGAGGACCGCGTCTTCCGCGCGGTCGTGCCGCCGGGCACCGGCACGGTCTCCCTGCGGGTGCATGGCACCGATGCCGCCGGGAACCAGGTCACCCAGACGATCCTGCGAGCGTACGGGCTGCGCTGACCGCGGTTTGATCAGGGCGCCCGGCACGACGACGTCCGGCGCCCTGATCAAACCCGGGCGACAACGGTGACCTCAGATCCAACCCCGCCGTGCTGCCTGGTAGGCCAGCCCGGGTCGGGTGTCGACATCGGCCAACGCCATCAGCCGCTCCACCCGGCGTTGAACCGTGCGCCGGCTGATGCCCAGCTGCGAGGCGATCGACTTCTCCGGCACGCCCGCCACCAAGAGGGAGAGCAGGTAACGCTCATCCTCGTCCGGGCCGATCCGCTCCGGGTCGGCTCGCTCACTGGTGGTGCCGTCGGCGCTCAGCCGTACCGGGGTGGCCCGATCCCAATAGCTTTCGAACAGTGCCAGCAGCGCGTCGAGCAACTGGCTCCGGCCGACAACCGCAGCGGTCGGTTCGTCACGGCCACTCTCGATAAAGGGCACCAGCGGACAAAGCGCGGTCGACCCGTCAGCGATGGCCAGCCGTACCGGCAGCTTGGGCAACATGCGGGCCTGCTCCCCCCGACGGATGCCTTCGGCGACGCTGTCGAACATGCCAGGCTCGTCGAGCAGGGCCCGTTCGTAGAGGACCCGGTACCGTACCCCGCGGTCCAGAGCGTTGAACTCCTCGGTGTTCTCCGCACTGGGCATGGCCACCGGATTGGCTCTGCAAAACCAGAGCATCTCGGTGCGGGCGGTGTCCTGCAGCAACCGGATCCGCTCGCGCAGCGCCTGCCCGCCGGCCACCACCTCGACGAGTTGGGACGCGTCGTGGCGCCGGGCGGTAATCCGGTACATCTCGGTCAACTCGGCCACAGCCTGGCGCGCCGCCTCGATAGATGCTTGGCGGTGCAGCAGCGCAGGCCCCAATGCCACATCCGGGGGCAAGGCCCGATAGGTCTGTTCACCGTCGTGCTGGATTGCGGCCAGGCCCTTGAGGCGCAGCGCCTCCAACAGTGACTCTGCCCGCTCGCGGGTTACCGCCATCCGCTCGGCCAGATCGGCAGGGCGGGCACGGGCCAGCTGGATGAGCAGCCGGTACGCCTGCTCATCCAGCGGCCCAAGGCCGGCCGATGCGAGCGCTGTTTCCGGCTGGCCACCATCGTCGCCCACACCAGGACTGTACGAAGGAGGGCGGTGTGAGTGGTGCGCCGGGTCCCGCCGCCGCTTCCGTTCGGACGAATTGCCCCGATCCGACAAGCTCGCCTCCGCGGCGGTCACCAATCCCACCGGTCTGCTGCTCGCCGGCGACCTGGCCGCCGCGGGCCGTACGCACCACCGTGCTGGAATGCCGGTCGGAGGAGTCCCACCTTCTTCCTGCAGAAGGTAGAAGCACAGCGTCCTACCCCGACCGGCCGCTTTCGTAGACGACGCTGCCGCCGGCGATCGTGTGGGTGACGCGTGCGTCGGCCGGCAGGCCCGCGCCGGCGGCGAACAGGTTGCGGTCGAGCACGGCCAGGTCTGCCCGATTGCCGACCGCGATCGTGCCGCCCTCGGCGTCATGGTTGACATACGCCGAGCCGACGGTGAACGCGGCGAGGGCGACGGGCAGTGGCAGCGCCTGCTCCGGGAGGAACGGCGCGTTGTCGCGGTGCTCCGGGTCGGTCCGGGTCACGGCGACCTCGATCTCCTCGAGCGGGTTCGCGGTGGTCACCGACCAGTCGCTGCCCATGGCCAGGGTGGCGCCGGAGCGCAGCAGATCACCGAAGGGGTACTGCAGGTCGGCCCGTTCCCGGCCGAGGAACGGCACCGTCAGCTCCTCCATCTGCGGTTCCATCTGCGCCCAGTAGGCCTGGCAGTTCGCGGTCACCCCCAACTGCCGGAAGCGCGGCACGTCCTGCGGGTGGACGAGCTGTAGGTGGGCAATGTGGTGGCGGTTGTCCGTACGCCCGTTGGCCGTGCGGGCGGCCGCGACCGCGTCGAGGGCGTTGCGTACGGCGCGGTCGCCGATCGCGTGCAGGTGCACCTGGAAGCCGAGCCGGTCCAGCTCGGTCACCGCGGCGGCGAGCAGTTCGGCGTCCACGTACGTCAGGCCGCGGTTGTCGGTGTGGCCGCCGCAGCCGTCGCAGTACGGCTCGAGCAGCGCCCCGGTGTAGTTCTCCAGCACCCCGTCGGTCATGATCTTGACGGTGGTCGGGTGGAAGGTGCCACCCGCCGCCGATTCCCGTTGGGTGAGGAACTCGGGGATCTGGTCGAGGCCGCGGTGCCGGTCCCACCAGAGGGCGCCGACGACCCGGGCCGTGAGCCGGCCGGACGCGGCGAGCGACCGGTACGCCTCCAGGGTTGCCGGCGTCACCCAGGCGTCCTGCCATCCGGTGATGCCCAGCGAGTGCAGGTGTTCCTGGGCGTTGAGGATGGCCTCCTCCCACTCGGTGCGCCCCGGCAGCGGCACGTGCCGGTCGTTGACGCTGTACGCCGCGCCCTCGTGCAGCGTGCCGGTCGGCTCCCCGGTGGCCGGGTCACGCTCGATCCGCCCGTCGGCGGGGTCCGGGGTGTCCCTGGTGATGCCCGCGATCTCAAGGGCGCGGGAGTTGACCCAGGCGCCGTGCACGTCCCGGTTGAACAGGAAGACCGGGCGGTCCGGGGCGATCGCGTCCAGGTCCTCCCTGCGCGGGGTGCCGCCCGGGAAGTGCTCCATCGCCCAGCCGCCACCGATGATCCAGGGCTGGTCGGGGTTGTCGGCCGCGTAGCGCGCGATCCGGTCCAGGTATGCCTGCCGGCCGGTGAGGTCGTTGAGCCAGACGCGGAGTCGGTTGCGCCCGGCGAAGGGGGCGTGGATGTGGGCGTCCTGGAAGCCCGGCAGCACCATGCCGCCGCCGGCCTCGATCACCCTGGTCTGCGGGCCGATGAGCTCGGACGCGGGCTCGGAACCGACCGCGACGATCCGGTCACCGCGTACGGCGATCGCGTCGGACCCGCTGCGGGCGGCGTCGACGGTGTAGACGTCGGCGCCGGTGATGACCAGGTCGGCGTGCTCGGTCACCGTTCCCACCTCCTCCGGTGTCAACCGCACGGAGGCCTCCGGCCGCCTCTGGCGCGTTGGTCGAGGATCGAAGCACACGCTGGAACGGTTCGGCAACGGTCGGGGCGGCGGCGCAGCGACACGGCGCGGCCCATAGGTGGGCATGTCGGACGGGGTGGGTAGGCTGGCCCGATCGCCCGGAACAGCCGCCCGGAAGGACGACGATGACCGTACAGCCGTCGAGGCACACGTTCGGGCTGGACGAGTTCGGGCTGGACGACCGGATGCGCCTGTTCGGCTACGTCACCGCGGAGAACCGGTTCGCGTACCTCTGGCTGCTGCGCGCCTTCGAGGCGGCCCGCTCCAGCTACCACGTGATGCTGCACACCGCCGACGTCGCCGCGGCGATGGGGGCGCTGCACCAGGCCAACCCGGACTGCCCGGATCCGGCCGAGCTGGAGCTGCCGCGGCTGCTCGACGCGCTCGTGGACTGGGGTGTGCTCGACCGGGGTCAGGACGGCACCCGCGCGACAACCCTCGCCGAATACCGCAACCGGCACTCGGTCTACCAGTTCACCGAGGCCGGCTACCGGGCCCACCGAGCGGTGGAGACCGTGCTCACCGCGACGGTGGACGACGCGACCCTGTCCCGGCTGGTGTTCGCGGACCTGCTGGCGGACCTGACGGCGCTCGCCGCCGCCAACGAGGCGGGCGACGCGGAGGAGGTCTACCGCAAACTCAACCGGCTCGACCGCGCGCTGGCCGACATCGCTGAGCGGGCCGCCCGCTTCTACCACATGCTCGGCGACCTGAGCCGCACCAACGACATACGTCCTGAGGTGTTCCTCGCCCACAAGGACGCCCTGCTGGCCCACCTGCGGGACTTCCACGACGAGCTGCAGCGCTACACGCCACGGCTGCGGGCGGCGGTGCACGAGGTGGAGGCGACCGGCCTGGACCGGCTCGTCGAGGCGGCGGCCGAGGCCGACGAGCGGCTGTTCCACACGCCCGTGGAGCGGCTGGAGGACTGGCGGCGCCGCTGGCGTGGGCTGCGGTCGTGGCTGGCGCCGCCCGGGCCTGAGGAGACCAGCGAGGCCGACCGGCTCGCCGATGCCACCATCGGCGCGATCGGTGACGTGCTGGCGCTGCTGCGCCGGGTGACCGAGGCCCGGCGCGGCGGGGTGAGCCGCGAGTCCCAGTTGCGCCACCTGGCCGCCTGGTTCACCCGCGCCGGCTCGCAGGAGGCCACGCACGCGCTCTTCGACGTCGTGTTCGGCCTGGGCGGTCCACGGCACGTGGCGGTGGCTCACCCGGACCCGGAGGCGATCCCGACCCGCCTGTCCTGGTGGGAGGCGCCGGCGGTCGAGCTGTCGCGCACCCTGGTGGCCACCGGCCGGGCACCCGGTGCGGGTCGGGGCCGGCCGGCCCGGGTCGACCGCGGCGACGACCGCCGGCACCGGCTGCGCGCCGACCAGCTCGCCCGGGAGCGCCAGCTCGCCGACGCGGCCACCGTGCTCGCGGAGGAGGGGCTCGACGCGCACCGGCTGGACGACGCGCAGACCGACGTGCTGCTGCGGCTGCTCGACATCGCCCTCGCCGCCCGGGTCGGCGGCGCCGCGCGGGCACCAATGGCCGCGGCCGCGCACGGCGTCCGGCTCACCCTCACCCCGGCGCCGGGGCGGTTCACCACCGTGGTCACCGCCGCCGGCCGGCTCCACCTCGACGGGTATGCGCTGACCGTGGCCGCCGCGACCCACACCGCGGTCCGCCGCCCGGAGCTGGTGCCGGCATGAGCGAGCGTCAGCGAGCGAATCATCAGTGCAGCGTGGTGGTGCCTCATGGCGGCATGGAGCGAAGCGGAGTGCCGGCATGAGCGAGCAGGTCCGGCACCGGTTCGCCGGCGACGTCAACGACCTGGAACTGGCCGACTACCAGCGGGCCGTCCGGCTGGTGCTGCGCCACCCGCTGATCACAGCGACCTGGCCCGACGAGCGGGCGCTGCCGCGGGTACGGCGGTTCGCCGCGTCCCTGCGCCGGGACCTGTCCGAGGCGTTCGGCTACCGGCTGGAGCTGCACGGCGGCACAGCCCGGCTGATCCGGGCGAAGGACCGGCTGGACCCCACCCAGCCGGCGCTGTCGCGCACGGGCCGCACGTTCGACCGCCAGCGCTACGCGTACCTGGCCTTGTGCCTGGCGACGCTGGGCCGCGCCGGCATCCAGATCACCCTCAGCGAGTTGGCCGACTCGGTTGCCGCCGACGCGACACGCATCACCGGGCTGGGGCTGGACCCGGACCAGGGCGCGGACCGAAGGGCGTTCGTGGACGCCGTCGGCTGGCTGGAGGAGCGGGGCGCGCTGCGGGTGGCCGACGGGTCCAGCGCCGCCTGGGCCAGCGACCCCGGCGCGGGTGAGGCGCTGTACGACGTGGCCCGCGACGTGGTGTTCGCGCTGTTCCGGCCGACGCGGGTGCTGCAGCACGTCGAGTCGGTGGCGGCGCTGCTGGACCGGTCGGCGGCCAACAGCGGCAACGCCGAGCGGCGGCACGCCGCCCAGCTCGCCCGGCGGGCGGTGGTGGAGTCCCCGGTGGTCTACCTCGCCGACGTCGACCCGGCGGTCGCCAACCACCTGCGCGGCGCGCCGCTCGCCGCCGACCTGGCCCGGCTGACCGGGCTGCGGCTGGAGCGGCGCGCCGAGGGCGTGCTGCTGGTGGATACCGCGGGTTTCACCATCGAGCGGTTCCCGGGCACCGGCTCGGTGGCGCAGGCGGCGGTACTGCTCGCCGTGGAGCTGGCCGACCGGGCTCTCGACCCGGACGGCCGCCGGGTCCGTCGGCTCGCCCCGCCCGACCCGCAGGCCGGGCACCGAGCGCTGGTCGACCAGCTCGATTCCGGCCTGCCCACGGCCACGCTGGTGCTGCTGGACGACGCCGGGGCACCGCCGCCGCCCGGCGACGAACCGGACGCGGCCGGTGAGGGCCGTCTGCCGTTCATCACCGACAGCTTCCTGCGGGACGCGGTCGGGGAGATCCTGCGCCGCTACCGGTCGGCGTTCGGCGCCCAGTGGCACGCCGACCCGGAGCGGCTGCGCAGTGAGGCGGTGGCGTTGCTGGACCGGTTCGGCGCGGTCACCCGGGTGCCGGGCGGCGTCCTGGTCCGGCCGCTGCTGGCCCGCTACCGCAACACCGTCGCCACCGTGCGGCCGAGGCCTGCTGCCGACACCCTCTTCTGACCTGGGAAAGCTGCTGTGATCGAACAACGTGCCGTCCGCCGCTTCGCGCCCACCCGGGCCGGGATCATCAACCTGTGGGACTACCGCGACGAGGAGTTCTGCTTCGTCGACGGGTGGCTGGTGCTACGCGGGCCTAACGGCTCCGGCAAGACCAAGGCGCTGGAGGTCCTCTTCCCGTTCGTGCTCGACGGGCGGATCGAGCCGCGCCGGCTCAACCCGTTCGCCAGCGAGGACCGGACCATGAAGTCGAACCTGCTCTACCGCGGGCAGGAGGTGGCCCACGCGTACGTGTGGATGGAGTTCGGCGACGGCGACTCGTACGTGACGGTCGGCATCGGGCTGCGCGCCCACCGGCACGTCGACCGGGTGACCCGCTGGCACTTCGTCACCGACGGCCGGGTCGGCGTGGACTTCTCCCTGCTGGACGCCGACGACCGGCCGCTGACCCGGCGCGATTTGATCGACCAGCTCGGCGCCGACGCGGTGCGGGACTCCCCGGAAGAGTACCGGCAGCTCGTCGATGCCCGGCTGTTCGGCCTCGGCCCGGCCCGCTACGAGCAGCTGCTCGACCTGGTGCTGACGCTGCGCAAGCCGCAGCTGGCCAAGGACCTCAACCCGGTCGAGCTGTCCCGTACCCTGCAGCGCGGGCTGCGCCCGATCGAGGACCACCTGCTCGTGGAGGCGGCCCGTTCGTTCGACGACATGGAGGCCGTCGCCCGTACCCTCGAAGGGTTGGCCGCCGCGGACGGCGCCACCGCCGCGTTCCTCGCGGTCTACTCCACCTACCTGCGCACCCACGCCCGCGCGGCGGCCGACCTGCTGACCGCGCGCCGTACCGCAGTCGCCGACCGGTCCGCGGCGCTCGCCGAGGCGCGCCGGGAGGCCGCGGCGGCGGCCGAGGCGGAGAGCGGATCCATCGGGCGCCTGCGGGCGGTGGAGGGCGAGCCGGGCCGGCTGCGCGCGCACCTGGACAGCCTGAAGAGCTCGGCGGCCTACCAGTCCCACGAGCAGCTCGCCGACCTGGAACGGCACGTGCACGACCTGGCCGAGGCGGCCGAGCGGGCCGGCCGGTCCGTCACCGTCGAGCAGGACGTCGCCGGACGGCGGCGCGGCGAGTGGGAACGGGCCGTCGTGGCGACCCGGGACGCGCGGGCCAGCATCGAGCGTCTCGCCGCCGAGCTGCTGCTCGACGCCGAGACCGCCGGGATCGCCTGGGCCGCCGCCGACAACGTCCCGGAGGGACTGTCCGCGCGGCTCGCCGCCCGGGCCGGAGCCCGCCGCGACGACGTGCGCGCCGTGCGCGAGCAGGCGGCCCGGCACGAACAGGCCGAGCGCGACCACGCCCGCGCGGCCGTCGACGCGGCCGGCGCGGCCGACGCGCTCACCGAGGCCGAGCAGGCCGCGCAGCGCACCGAGCGTGCCCTGGCCGATGCCCGGGCGCAGGTGCGCGCCGCCGTCGACCGGTGGGCGCAGGACCACGCCGGCCTGCTGCCCGACCTCGACCGCCCGGACCTGCCGGCCCTGCTGGCCGCCGCCGTCGACACCGCCGGCGAGCCCGGCGCGCCGACCCTGCGGGAGGTGTACGCGGACGCCACCGCCCCGGCCGCCGCGCGGCACCGCGACCGGCTCGCGGAGCTGACCGCGCACCGCGCGGCGCTGGCCGGCCGCCTCGCCGAGCTGGCAGCGGAACGGGACCGGATCGCCGCCGAGCACGACGACGCGCCGCCGACCCCGGTGACCCGCCCCGCCCCGCGCGCCGGCCGGCCCGGCGCACCCCTGTGGCGGCTGGTCCGCTTCGCCGACGGCGTGCCCGACGCGACCGCCGCGGCCATCGAGGCCGCCCTGCACGCGGCCGGCCTGCTGGACGCCTGGATGCACCCCGACCCTGACCTCGCGGCGGACGCGGTGGCCGGTCGGGATCTGGACGGCTACCTGCTGCCTCTGCCGCCGCAGCGGCGTCCCGCCGGCGCGACCCTCGCCGACGTGCTGGTCGCCGAGGAGCAGGACGAGGTGTCCGCCGAGCGGATCCGTGACCTGCTGGCCTCGGTGGCGTTGGCGGACGTGGTCGACCCGCAGGACGCAGCGGCGGTCACCGTCGGCGCCGACGGCCGTTACGCCCAGGGTGTCGGCGTCGGCCGGTTCGCCAAGGCCCGCTGCGAGTACATCGGCGCGACCGCCCGGGCGGCCCGGCGCGCCGCCCGGCTCGCCGACTGCGACCGGCAGCGCGCCGCGCTCGACGCCGAACTGCGTACGGTCGACGGGCAGCGGTCGGCGATCGAGCGGCTGCTGGCCGCCGTGACGGCCGTCGCCGGGCAGCTGCCGCCGCTCACCGGAATCCACACCGCGCAGCGGGAGGTGGAGCGGGCGGCGGTCACGCTGCGCAACCGGCAGGAGTCCTCGGCCGCGGCGAACGCTCGCCTGGATCAGGCCCTGGCCGAACGGGCCGCAGCTGCCGCCGCTCTGCAGCGGATCATCGCGGAGCGGTCCCTCCCACTGGACCGTCTGGCGGCCACCGCCGACGCCGTCGACCGGTTCGACAAGCGCGGAGTACGCCTGGAAGCCGCCCACCCGGCCGCCGCGCGCGCCGCCGAACAGGAGGCGCAGGCGCAGCAGCGCCACGACGAGGCCGTCGACCGGCTCGCCGCCGCCGAGGACGCGGCACGCGTGGCAGCCGAGCGGCACGCGGAGAAGGCCGAGGCGTACCAGACGCTGCGGGCCGGCGTCGGCGCCGAGGCGGAACGGGTGCTGGCCGACGTGGCGCGCACCGCCGACGAGATCATCGAGGCGGAGGCCGCGGTCGAGCGGGCGCGTGCCGAGCTGAGCGCCGCCCAGCAGCGGCGGGCCGCCGCGGTCACCCGGGTGGAGTTGAGCGAGCAGGCCGTGACCGCCGCGGTGGCCGAGGCGCACCACGACGCGTTGCGGCTGCGCCCGTACGCCCGACCGGACCTGCTCGGGCTGCTGCGTTGCCCGACGGACCTGCGGTGGCCGGCCCGGGCGACGGACGACGGCCCCGACGCGGACCTGGATCCGCAGGTGGCCGCCCTGCACGAGGCGATCCTCGCCGCCACCAGGGAGCTCAGCCCGACCGAGACCTCGCTCAAGCAGAGCGCCACTCGGCTCACCACCGCGCTGACCGAACTGCAGGCGCAGCTGCCGGCGGCCGGGCTGGACCAGCGGCCCGAGTGGGACACCGACGACGCAGTCATCATCGTCCGGGTCGCCGACGAGCAGGGACTCACCCCGGTGGCGCACTTCGCCGACCGGATCGCCCGCGAACGCCGCGACCAGGAACAGCTGCTCACCGACGCCGAGCAGCGGGTGCTGGAGGACGCGCTGCTCGGCCAACTCGCCCGGCAGATCCATCACCGCACCATCGAGGCCCGCGACCTGGTCGAGGCGATGGACACCCAGATGCGGGCCCGCCGCATGTCCTCCGGGCTGACCGTCGGCGTCGGCTGGCGGCTCGCCGACGACCTCGACGCCGAGCAGCGGGAGGTGTGTAAGCTGCTCGAACGCGACCCGGCCCGGCTGGGGCCGGCCCAGCTGACCACCATGCGGCGGCACTTCGCCGCCCGAATCAAGGCGGCCCGCGCGATGCACCCCGAGCGGCCGTACCGGGAGCTGCTGGGTGAGGTGCTCGACTACCGGCAGTGGCGCACGTTCGCCTTCACCCTGCACCGGCCGGGTGGCGGCACCGAGGCGTTGACCCGCGCCCGACACAGCCAGCTCTCCGGCGGCGAACAGTCCGTGTCGCTGCACCTGCCGCTGTTCGCCGCCGCGAACGCCCTGTTCGGCTCGGCCCGGCCGGACGTGCCCCGCCTCCTCGGCTTGGACGAGGCGTTCGCGGGGGTGGACGACACCGGCCGGGGCGAGCTGATGGCGCTGGCGAAGCAGTTCGACCTGGACCTGTTCATGACCGGATACGACCTGTGGGCCACCCATCCGGCGGTCCGCGGCGCGGCCCACTACGACCTGTCACACTCCACCGTCGAGCACACGGTCTCCACCCTGCTGCTGGTGTGGGACGGCTCGGTCAACGTCGCCGACTTCGACGGCACGTTGGCCCGTGCGCTCGGCTCGCCAGAGACCCGCCGCGCGCCCGGCGTCGCCGATCAGATCGACCCGTCCGAACTCGTCCTCGACCTCGCCGACGAATGAGCGCGGGCCCGCGGCCGCCCGCCGGCCACGCCGATCCGGCCACCCGGGCCGGCCCTGCTTCCGGCCCGCCTGGGCAGATCGACCCCGGCTGGCGGCGGCTGCCCGACGCCCCGGGCTGGCGGCGGCTGCTGGCCGCCGCCCGGCGCAGCCTCGAGCGCACCGGCGGACGGCTCGACGTCGCCGTGACCCTGACGTCCCCCACCGACGACGAACGAGTGGTGATCATCGGGATCAGCGGCGCCCACCGGTCCGCTGGGTCGGCGCGGCTCAGCGTACGCCTCAGCGACGTGGACGATCATCTCCGCGCGGTCCACGGGGTAGGCCTGCGCGACCTGCTCTCCGCAATGGTCCCCCTGCGCAACCGGCCCGCCGAGGCGCAGCGCGAGGCCAGCGCTCGAGCTGCCCTGCTCACCGCCGCCAGAGAGAGCCGGCACGCCACCGCCGGCTGGTACGGCGACTGGCTCGACGCCGTGCGCCGTGACGGCACCCTCACCCGTGCCGTCCGAGCCGGCCTGCCGTTCGTTGACGTGCTGCGCGTACTCGACGCCTTGCCCGCACCGGACGAGCCCATCCCGGTCTTCGCCGACCGCGTACTCGACGACACCAAGGCCCTGACCGACGGCCCGCTGCGAGGCCTCGTGCTGCGGGCCCTCGCCGCGTGGCAGCAGATGCCGGTGCCCACCGGCGGGGAGCCCGAGCGAGCCCTGTGGGAATCCGTCGGCCTGGTCCCCGACGACCTCGCCAGTCAGGTACTGGTGCTCAACGTACCCGCCACCGGCGGCCTGCTCGGACGGTGGTTGACCGAGGCCGCGGCCGCGGGCGTGCCCGTGCGGGCCACCCTGCACCAGCTTCGCCTCGCCCCGCTCGCGCTGACCTGCGACGAGATCTTCGTCTGCGAGAACCCGGCGGTGCTCCGGGCGGCCACCGCCGCACTCGGCGCGCAGGCGCCGCCGCTGATCTGCACCGAGGGTGTGCCGTCGGTGGCCGTGCACACCCTGCTGCGCGCGGCACCGGGTGCGGTGATCCGGTGGCGCAACGACCTGGACTGGACGGGCGTACGACTGACCGCCGCGGCCCTCGCGCGTTACCCGACCGCGGTTGCATGGCGGATGACCACCACCGAGTACGAGACCGCCGCGCTGTCGGGCCCGGCCCTGCTCGGTGCCCCCGCCCCGACGCCCTGGGACCCGGCGCTGGCCGACGCGATGCGCCGGGCCGGGCGCGCGGTGATGGAGGAGCGGCTGATCGACCTCCTGCTGAGCGATCTGCGCGAAGCGGGGCGCTGACTGCTCCGCGCCGACCACGATGACACCTGCGCCCGCCGCCCCGCCGGTGATCGATCCGGGCGCGACCGGCACCGCCGTCGGCGTGTCGCCCGCTCCGAAGCGGCCGTTTCGTCGTACCCGGAGAGTACGACTGGCGGAGACCGATGAGCTTCGGCGTGGCGGAGGGTCTAACCCGAGGGCATCGCCGGACAGAGCGGAAGGATGAGGATATGAGCGGCGTACGAGTGCTGGTCGGCACGCGCAAGGGCGCGTTCGTGCTGACTTCGGACGGCAGACGCGACGACTGGACCGTCGAGGGACCACACTTCGGCGGCTGGGAGATATACCACCTCAACGGGTCGCCGGCCGACCCGGACCGGCTCTACGCCTCTCAGTCCGGCGGCTGGTTCGGCCAGTTGATCCAGCGCTCCGACGATGGCGGCAAGACCTGGAACACGGTCGGCAACGACTTCGCCTACTCCGGCGACGTGGGTGAGCACCTCTGGTACGACGGCACCCCGCGTCCGTGGGAGTTCAAGCGCATCTGGCACCTCGAGCCGTCCCGCGACGACCCCGACACGGTGTACGCGGGCGCGGAGGACGCCGCCCTCTACGTCACCACCGACGGCGGGCAGAAGTGGACCGAGCTCACCGCCCTGCGTACGCACCCGACCGGGCCGAAGTGGCAGCCCGGGGCCGGCGGCATGTGTCTGCACACGATCATCCTGGACCCGGCGCACCCGGGCCGGATCTACGTCGCCATCTCGGCGGCGGGGGCGTTCCGCAGCGACGACGGCGGCGCCAGCTGGCTGCCGATCAACAAGGGCCTGCGCTCGGGCGAGATCCCCGCCGAGGAGGCCGAGGTCGGCCACTGCGTGCACCACATCACCCAGCATCCGTCCCGGCCGGACACCCTGTTCATGCAGAAGCACTGGGACGTGATGCGCAGCGACGACGCCGGCGCGAACTGGCGCGAGGTCAGCGGCGATCTACCGTCCGACTTCGGCTTCCCGATCGCGGTGCACGCGCACGAGCCGGAGACCATCTACGTCGTGCCGATCAAGAGCGACTCCGAGCACTACCCGCCGGAGGGCAAGCTGCGCGTCTATCGCAGCCGCACCGGCGGCAACGACTGGGAGCCGTTGACCAAGGGCCTGCCGCAGTCCGACTGCTACGTCAACGTGCTGCGCGACGCGATGGCGGTCGACACCCTCGACCCGTGTGGGATCTACTTCGGCACCACCGGCGGTCAGGTCTACCACTCGGCCGACGGCGGCGACAGCTGGGCCCCGATCGTCCGGGACCTGCCGCCCGTGCTCTCCGTGGAAGTCCAGGTGCTGCCGTGATCCGGGTCGTCCTCCCGGCCCACCTGAAGAATCTGGCTCACGTCAACGGCGAGGTACGCCTCGAGGTGACCGGCCCGGACGCCGGGCCGGTCACCCAGCGCCGGGTGCTGGAAACCCTTGAGGCGCAGTACCCGATGCTGCTCGGCACGATCCGCGACCGCCACAGCGGCAAGCGCCGCGCCTTCATCCGCTTCTACGCCTGTCAGGAGGACCTGTCCAACGAGTCGCCCGACACCCCACTTCCCGAGCGGGTCGTCGCCGGCGAGGAGCCGTTCATCATCCTCGGAGCCATGGCCGGGGGGTAACTCACCGTGGCCAAGCCCATTCGGCATGCATATCCAGCCGCCGACCTGGGTAGAAGGACATCACTGCGTTTGCAGCGGGGCCGGGGCGAACCGACCGCCGTCACGGTGCGCCCGGTCACCGCGTTCGAAGGAGGGCGATCGACATGTCCCCTGCGCCTGCGCGCCGGTCGGCACTCACCGTCCCGTCGGTACCTCTGAGCTATGTGCGGTACCTGCGGGCCAGGCTGTTGGAGGCCGAAGCCGGACTCACCGCGATGAACGAGAAGTACGAGCGGACCAAGGCCCGCTTCGACCGCTCCTACGCCCGCCAGGGCATCACCCCGGAAACCGACATCGTCAACTACATCAACGCGAAGGCGATCAACCCGGAGCTCAAGTTCTGGTACGCCAAGGTCGAGCACTTCCAGCGGGAGGTGGCCGCCTACGCGGCGGCCTTGACCGGGCTCGACGCCGCACGCCGGATGCTCGGCGACGACGGCTACCGGGTCCAGGAAAACGGGCGGCCGCGTAACAAGCGCGCCTTGAACCGCGCCGGTTGACGCCGTACACCGTCGACGTGGCGGCTGCGGCGTCTCCTCGGACTGCTCGTACCTGTCGGCGGCGCTGCTGCGAAACTGGGTACCGTGCCGACGGTGGCAGGCCGCACACTCGTACGCTGGCTCGGTGATCAACCCTGCGCCGTGGCGTCCGCATCCCGCCGGTGACGTGACGCGTTGCCTGTTGGCCGGCCATCGCGTCCTGCCCGAGCCGGACGCGGCCCGGTGAGCGAGCAGCCGCTACCGCTCCAGCGCTCCGCCCCAGCGGTGTCCGGATCGCGGCCGTCGCAGGTGGCCCGACGGTGTGCCGGCATCGTGGAGTCGCACTGGTTCGAGGTGGCGATCGTCGGCGTCATCGGCGCGAACGCGGTGGTGCTCGGTGTGGAGACCTACCCGCACCCGGGGTCGCTCGGAGTGTTGCTGCGGGCGCTGGAATGGTTCTTCCGTGCGGTGTTCGTCATCGAGATGGGCATCCGGGTGCTGGCGTACGGGCGCCGGCCCCAGGACTTCTTCCGGCATGGCTGGAACGTGTTCGATTTCGTCGTGATCGCTGCGGCGTTCCTCCCTGGCCTGAACGGAGAGTCGGCGACTCTGCGGGTGATCCGGGTCGCGCGCGTGGCGCGGTTGGTGCGCTTGTGGCCGGGGCTGCGCACCATCGTGGTGGCCCTGCTGCGCAGCCTTCCCGGCGTCGGCGGGTTCCTCGCACTGGCCCTGGTGACCCTGTACGTGTACGGCATGGTCGGGTGGCTCATCTTCGCCGATACCTTTCCGGACGATTACGGCTCGGTCGGTCAGGCCGTACTGACCCTGTTCGTGCTGCTGTCCCTGAACACGCTGCCCGGTCTGATCGAGCAGGGCATGGCGCTGTCGCCGTGGACCCTCGTCTACTACATCAGCTACGTGCTCATCGCCGTCTACCTGCTGCTGAACCTTCTGATCGCGGTGGTCGTCAACTCGTGGGAGGAGGCCCGCCGGCTGGAGATGACCGAACGAATGGCAGTCGACGAGGACCGCGACGGCGTGCCGGACCACATCGACCGGATCATGATCAGCCAGCAGCTGGACGACCTGCGTACGCTGGTGGCCGACCTGGAGGGGGAACTGCGGATCGACCGCAAGAACGGACAGTCGACGCTGGACCCCCGAGAACGATGACGCCGGCCGTCACTGCGCCGCAGACCACGACGACCAGCCGGTCACCCGCATCGCGACCACCGGTCCGGCCGGTGGCCGCTGGGCGTACTGCGGATATTTGTCGACCAACGCCGCGCGGGCCGCGGCCTCCTCCGTACGGTCCTCCACCAGCCAGCCGTGCCCGTCCAGGCGGACCCACCACAGCCGGGACCAGTCGTCGTCGTACTCGTCGATCAGCAGGCAGGCCTGTCCCGTCGCCCGGATGTTCTCCAGCCGGCGTAGCCTCCGGTGCCGCTTGGGTTTCTGGTCGACCGCGTGGTAGACGACGTCGCCGAGCAGGACGAAGCACACCGGCACCAGGTGCGGGCGGCCGTCGGCCCCGACCGTGGCCAGGCGGGCCACCCGGGCCGACTCGACCCGGTGCCGGAGTTCGTCGGCGGTCATGGAGCCGACCGTAACAGTGGAGGCAGCTCACGCTGCGTACCGTCGTGATCGACTGCGTCAAATACCATTTGGTTCATGGGCGCAACCCGGTGGCCGCGACGCCGATGCCGGTGTCCCGGCCCGGTCGGCCCTTTCCACCACGGCACCGTCGACACGAGAGCCGCTCGATGACGCACCCCCTCGGTGGTTTCTCCCGCCCGACCGCACGATGGCTGCGAATCGTGTTCGGAGTCATCGGCCTGGTCTCCCTGGCCCTCGGCTATCTCGGCTTCGAGCGTTTGCTGCAGGCCCGGCCGGAGGCCATCCACGACTCGTGGGACGCGCTCTACTACGACCTCCAACTCTTCGTCCTCAGCGCCGAACCGTTCCAGGAGCCCGGCCCCTATCCGTGGCAGCTGCAGGTCGCCCGGTTCACCGCCCCGCTGTTCACCCTGCTCGCCGTGGTCGAGACCGGCCGGCTGCTGCTGGCCGCGGAGATCCGTCGCCTGCGTGCCCGACGGGCCCGCGGTCACGTCCTGGTCTGCGGCGACTCCCAGTTCGCCCACATGCTCGCCGATCGGCTCTTCGCCGACGGCGAACGCGTGGTCGTGCTGCGCTCCGAACCGTTCGGGCCGCTGGAATACCGCCAGCGTCGTTACCTCGGCGTCATCGGCGACCCCACCAGCGCCGAAGTGCTACGCGGCGCCGGCGTGCCCCGGGCCCACACCATCTACGCCTGCACCGACAACGACGACCGTAACCACGCCGTCGCCAACACCGTCAACCGGCTCATCCAGGACCGGCGACAGCCACCCCGGGTCTACGTCCAGGTCCACGATCCCGAGATGTGCCTGTCCCTGCAGGCCCGGCGGCTGGGCGCCGCCGGCTCCAGCCGGCTGCGGCTGGACTACTTCCACGTCGACGACATCGCCGCCCGCGCGCTGCACCGCCGTCACCCGTTGCGCCGCCCCGCCCCCGACCGGCCGGCGAAGGTCCTCATCGCCGGCAACGGCACCTTCCGCCGCGCCCTGCTGGTGGAAACCGCGCGGCACTGGCGGACGCGCCGGGCCGGCACCCGCACCGGCGAGCCCGTGCCACCACTGCACGTGGACCTCGTGGCACCCGACGCCACCGCCGAGCTCACCCTGGCCGTCTCCCGCTACCCGTTCCTGGCCACTGTCTGTCGGCTGTCCGCGTACGACCTGGACCTTGACGGCCTCGCCGCGCTGCCGCAACTGGCCGCCGGCGGCTACGACCGCATCTACCTCTGCGCCCCCGACGAGCGCACCGGCCTGCAGTTCGTGCTGGACACCCCCGCGCTCTGGCGAGGGGCGGACAGCGTCGTCTTCGTACCGGTCTACCGGCAGGCGGCGCTCGCCGCCGCCTTCCACGGCGACTCCCGCCACGACCTGCTCGACGAGGTCCACGGCAAGCTGCGCCTCTACCCGGTTCTGACCCGCGCCTGCGACGCCCGACTGATCGCCGAGGACCTCACGGAACGGCTGGCACAGCAGATCCACGACCGGTACCTGCACGCCCAGCGGCGAGCCGGGGTGCGCTCCGGCGACGCGCCCGCGATGGTGGACTGGTCGCGTCTGCCCGAGTCCCTGCGGCGGGCCAACCGCGCCCACGTCCAGGACATCGCCGCCAAGCTGTTGAACCTCGGCTGCGTCGTGGCGCCCCGGCACGGCGGCAGCGGCGACGCCTCGGCCGCCGGGCAGGCCATCGACGACCGGATCGACGAACTCGCCCGACTCGAGCACGAACGGTGGTGCCGGGAACGGCAGGGGGAGGGCTGGACGTACGGCGAGCCGCGCGACGACACCCGGCGGCGGCACCCCGCACTGCGGCCCTGGCACGAGCTGGCCCCGCAGGTCCAGGAGCATAACCGCGAGGAGATCCGTACGCTGCCCGATGTCCTCTCCGACAGCGGGTTCGAACTGATCCGGTTGACGCCCGCCGTGCCCACGCAGAGAAGAGGATCGGCCGATGGCGTCTGACCCCGTACCGCTGCGCGTGGGCATCACCGGGCACATCAACCTGGCCCCCGCCACCGAGCGGCTCGTCGCCGACGCGCTCCGCGTTGAGCTGCGCCGGATCAGTGACCGGCCGGTGCACGGCGTCACCTGCCTGGCGGGCGGTGCCGACCAGATCTTCGCGCGCGCGGTGCTGGCCACCGGCGGCACGTACGAGGTGGTCCTGCCGGCCCCCGACTACCGTTCCGTGGCGATCGCGCCGGACAGCCGGGCCGCTTTCGACGAGTTGCTGCAGCGGGCGACGGAGATCATCCACACCGGACACGTCCGCTCCGGCACCGCCGCCTACGTGGCCGCCAATCGGGAACTGCTCCGTCGGATACAGCGACTCGTGGCGGTCTGGGACGGCGAACCCGGCTGCCACGCCGCGGCGACGGACCGCACCGTCGACTGGGCGCGGCGGCGCGGCATCCCGACCACGATCCTGTGGCCGACCGGCGCCCGACGAACGCCCCCCACGGGCTGACGATCGCGGTACGCAGCGCCACTGCGCCGCCGAGTGTGCCGCCCACGAGATCGGTCTGTCCACGTCCGACGGGTGTCACCCGCCGCCGATTCTGGGCCGCTGGTGGTGGGTCAGGCGGAACCCGACACCGCGTACGGCGTCGATGGTGACGCCGGTGCCGAGCGCGGCGAGCTTGCGCCGCAGCCGCTTCACCAGGGACTGTACGTCCGCCCTGCGCTGCAGCTGTTCGTCACGCCAGACCGACCGGTGCAGCTCGGCGTAGCTCCACACCCGGAGTGGCTCGGTGGTCAGGCAGCTCAGCAGGTCGTGTTCGAGCCGGGTGAGGTCGACCTGGCGGTCCCCGCAGCGGGCCGTGGACCGGACCGAGTCGATCAGCAGGGTGTCGTCGGATGCCGCAGGCGCGGCGGCGGGCGCTCGCGTGGGTGGCTCCGTCGAACGCTGTTGCGGAATCGCGATCAGCTTGCGCAGCTCATCGAGGTCGGCCACCAGCAGCAGTGGTGCCACACCGTCCAGGAGTTCCGCGAGCCGGATCCGTTCGGCCGGCGACGGTGCCACCGCGATCAACAGTGGAAACACGTTCTCGGCCGGGGCGGATCCGCCCGGCGTAATTCTCTCGTCGTCCTCGGCCACAACACCCACCCCGAAACGACGGCAATCTCTGCCCAACTTCGTCTTGGCCGTGACAGTAACCGTCAAGCCTGCCGACAACTAGGCAACTGATAGTGATGAGTTGCTTACGTCCTGTTCTTGATCGTCCATTCACCTCGATCATATCGTCCAACCGGGCAGTCGGCGTGACCCGCACGGCCGCCCCGGGCAAGGGGTTCGTTCGTTCCGACGTGATCCTGACGGAAACGATCTCCTACACCCTTCGCCACGGCTCGACAAACCGCGGGTCGTTCTGGAGGAGGCAGCAACGATGCTGAGACGTCCACATCCAAGGCGCGTAGCCAGAACCCTGGCGAGCGCGGGCGCGGCACTGGCCCTCGTCGCGACAGCTCTGATCGCGACCAGCACCGGCGCACAGGCCGGAACGGGAACAGGTGCCGCGGCGGACAAGATCCGCCCGGACCTCGCGAAGCAACTGCAGGGCAAGAACGAAGGCGATTTCTGGATCCACTTCAAGGACAAGGCGGACCTGAGGCAGGCCACCGCGAACAAGGACTGGAACAAGCGGGGCACCGCGGTCGCCGAGGGGTTGCAGAAGACCGCCGCCGCAAGCCAGGCCAAGATCCGGGCTGAGCTCGACAGCTTGGGCGTGAAGTACGAGGCCTTCTGGGCGACCAACGCCATCAAGGTCACCGGCGGCACGTCGACAATGGTGCAGAACTTCGCCGCCCACGCCGAGGTCGACGGCCTGTACGCCCCGATCGAGTACAAGGTGCCCGAGGTCACCGAGGGCACCAACGAGAAGACGGTGAACGCCCTCGAGTGGGGCATCGCGAACATCAAGGCCGACCAGGTCTGGTCCCAGTACGGCGTCAAGGGCGCCGGCATCACGGTGGCGAACATCGACACCGGAGTCCAGTTCGACCACCCGGCCCTGGTGAACTCCTACCGCGGCAACAACGGCGACGGCACGTTCAACCACAACTACAACTGGTACAACGCCGCCGGAACCTGCGCCACCCCCTGCGACAACAACGGCCACGGCACCCACACCATGGGCACGATGGCCGGCTCCGACGGCGCCAACCAGGTCGGCGTCGCCCCCGAGGTCAAGTGGATCGCGGCGAACGGCTGCTGCCCCAGCGACGCCGCGCTGATCAACTCCGGCCAGTGGATGCTGCAGCCCCGGGACCTCAACGGTCAGAACCCGGACGCGAGCAAGCGGCCGAACATCATCAACAACTCGTGGGGTACCACAGCGCCCTCCAACGACCCGTTCATGGAGGACGTGACCAACGCGTGGAAGGACTCGGGCATCTTCGGAGCCTGGGCCAACGGCAACAACGGTCCGAACTGCCAGACCAGCGGCTCGCCGGGCAGCCTGACCAGCAACTACTCCGCTGGCGCGTACGACATCAACAACAACATCGCCAGCTTCTCCTCCCGCGGCGCCGGGCAGAACGGCACGATCAAGCCGAACATCTCGGCACCCGGCGTGAACGTCCGGTCGAGCGTTCCGGGCAACAGCTACGCCAGCTACAACGGCACCTCGATGGCCACCCCGCACCTCGCGGGCGCGGTCGCGCTGCTGTGGTCGGCGGCACCGGCGCTGGTCGGTGACATCGACGCCACCCGCGCGCTGCTGAACACCACGGCGGTCGACAAGGCCGACAGCCAGTGCGGCGGCACCGCGGCGAACAACAACGTCTACGGTGAGGGCCGCCTGGACACCCTCGCGCTGCTCGACGCAGCCCCGATCGGCGACACCGGCACCCTGACCGCCACGGTCACGGACGCGGGCAGCGGTGCTCCGATCGCGGGTGCCGCGCTGGCGCTGACCGGCCCGGCCAGCCGCCAGCTGAAGACCGGCAGCGACGGCAAGTACTCGTCCCTCCTGCCGGCTGGTGACTACCAGATCGCCGTGTCGGCGTTCGGCTACGGGACCAAGACGGTGTCGGCGACGATCACCAAGGACACGACCACGACGACCAACGTCGCGCTGACAGCGATGCCGAGCGTCACCGTCAGCGGGTCGGTCACCGACGGCTCCGGCCAGGGCTGGCCGCTCTACGCCAAGGTGAGCGTCGAGGGCCCGTCGGGTGTGTCCGACTACACCACGCCCACCAACGGCCAGTACAGCTTCAAGCTGCCGTCCGGGGCGACCTACAGCATCAAGGTCGAGCCGCAGTACCCGGGCTACCAGACGGTGACCAACGAGGTCGCGGTCGGCTCGAGCAACGTCACGCACAACGTTGCCGTGCCGACGGCTGCCAACTCCTGCACCGCCGCGCCCGGATACCGCAACGGCTCCGACGGGGTGTACGAGACCTTCGACGGCACCACCGTGCCGTCCGGCTGGTCCGTGGAGGACAACATTGGCAACGGCCAGGTCTGGCAGTTCACCGACCCCGGCAACCGCGGCAACCTGACCGGCGGCACCGGCAGGTTCGCGATCATCGACAGCGACAAGTACGGCATCGGCAATCGGCAGGACAGCTCGCTGGTCAGCCCGGTCGTCGACCTCACCGACGTCGAGGCGCCGGTGATCCGGTTCAACCAGGACTACCAGCAGTACACCACCAGCCGCGGCGATGTCGACCTCAGCCTCGACGGTGGCACCACCTGGACCAACGTGCTCCGGCAGTCGGTCAGCACCCGCGGACCGCGGGTCACCGAGATCAAGATCCCCCAGGCAGCCGGCAACGCGCAGACCCGGGTCCGGTTCCACTACTACGACGCCCAGTGGGCCTACTGGTGGCAGGTCGACAACGTGCTGATCGGCAGCAAGGTCGTCTGCCAGCCGATCGACGGCGGCCTGGTGCTCGGCCACGTGCAGGACAAGAACGACAACAAGTACCTCAACGGCGCCACCGTCACCAGCGACGACCGGCCGGCGGAGCAGGCCACCACCGCTGCCACCCCGGACGACACCAAGCTGCCCGACGGCTTCTTCTGGATGTTCTCGTCGCTGACCGGCTCGCACAAGTTCACCGCGAAGTCCGGCAAGTACATCAGCCAGAGCAAGCAGGTCGACGTCCAAGCCCACCAGGCGACCGGAACGGCCTTCCAACTCGGGGCTGGTCGGCTGTCGATCGAGCCGGCCGAGGTCGTCGGCTCGGCTCAGATGCCCGCCGGCAAGGCCAGGAAGACCTTCACGGTGACCAACACCGGCGCCGCGCCCGTCGACGTCGAGTTCAGTGAGCGGGCCGGCGACTTCGTCCTCCTGCGCGCCGACGGCTCCAAGATGAGCAAGCAGGAGGTGCTCGCCTCCAGCGGCGCACCTGAGCAGCGGCTCAACGTCCCGACGTCGTTCGCCGCGCAGGCGACCGGCAAGCCGGCCAAGGCGAGCTCTGCCGCGGACGGCCCGTACGCCGCGCCGTGGACGAACATCGCCAACTACCCGGCGAACGTGATGGACAACCGGGTGGTCAACCTCGACGGCAAGGTCTACTCGATCGCCGGCGGCAACGGATCGGCGTCCACGGCGAAGAACTACGTGTACGACCCGATCGCGCAGAACTGGGCGCCGATCGCCGATCTCCCCGGCGCGCGCAACGCCCTGACGGTGGGCGTCGCGGACGGGAAGATCATCGCGACCGGCGGCTGGGCGGCGTCCGGGCCCGACGGCACCACCTGGTCGTACGACCCGGCGGCCAACACCTGGACGAAGAAGGCCAACAACCCCGCGCCGCGCGCCGCGGCCGGGCAGGCGGTCGTCGACGGCAAGCTGTACGCCGTCGGCGGTTGCACGACCTCGTCCTGCACGCCGATGTCCAACTCGGCCGTCCGGTACGACCCGGGCAGCGACACCTGGGAGACGCTGCCCAACTACCCGAAGTCGGTGGCGTTCGCCTCCTGCGGCGGTATCGACGGTGTCGTCTACTGCACCGGCGGCAACGACGGGTCCGTCGCGCACAAGGCCAGCTACGCCTTCGACCCGGCCGCCAACGCCTGGACCGCCATCGCCGACGCGCCGGTCGACAGCTGGGCCAGCTCGTTCGCCGTCGCGAACGGCAAGTTCATGGTCGTCGGCGGTGTGCAGGGCGGAGCCATCACCAACGCCGGCTTCGCCTACGTCCCGGCCGGCAACTCGTGGTCCAACCTGCCGAACGCCAACACCCCGCGGTACCGCGGCGGCGCGGCGTGCGGCTTCTACAAGATCGGCGGTTCGTCGGGCAGCTTCAACGCCACGGCGGACAGCGAGGTGCTGCCCGGGTTCGAGGAGTGCGCTGAGGCCGCGGCGGACGTCAGCTGGATGACGATCGACAAGACGGCGGCCACGCTGGCGCCGGGTGAGAAGGTCACGGTCACCGTCGAGATGACGGCGAACGTCGACCAGCCCGGCACCTACACCGCCTCGGTCGGAATCAAGCAGAACACGCCGTACACGGTGCAGCCGGTGCCGGTGACGATGAACGTGACTCCTCCGGGTACCTGGGGCAAGCTGCTGGGTACCGTCACCGGGACGAGCTGCAAGGGCGTCAGCTCCCCGCTGGCTGGCGCGCTCGTCCAGGTCAACGCGAAGGCGATGTCCTGGACCCTCGCCACCGACGAACAGGGTAGGTACGCCTACTGGCTGGACCGCAAGCACAACCCGCTGAAGCTGATCGTGGCCAAGGACGGCTGGCAGCCCCAGACGCGTCAGACGACGATCACCACCACCCCGACGGTGGAGAACTTCGCCCTGTCCCCGTCAAGCTGCTGACAACTGAGCAGTGACTGACCGGCCCGCCTGGTTCCCAACCAGGCGGGCCGGATCAGGTCTGGAGGTTGCCGGCCGCGGCGCCCGAA
>NZ_JBLROA010000041.1:0-51084 GCF_047921505.1 Micromonospora sp. SL1-18
GACCGTGTTGCCCGACTCGAACCCGGGGTTACCCAGCTTCTGGCCGGCACCGGTGCAACCACCACCGCTGCCCACGGTGAGCGTGTACGTCGCCGTCTTCGTGCCCGACGCCGCCGTACCGCTGATGGTCACCGGGTAGGTGCCGGCCGGGGTGCTGGTCGACGTGGTGATGGTGAGGGTGGACGAGCCACCGGAGGTCACCGAGGACGGGCTGAACGACGCCGAGGCGCCGGTCGGCAGGCCGCTCGCGGAGAGGCTGACCGACTGGGCTGAACCGCTGGTGGTGGCGGTGCTGACGGTGGCCGTCACCGAGCCACCCGCCGAGGTGGAGCCGGAGGTCGGCGACACCGACACGGAGAAGTCGTTGGTCGACGTGCCGTTGACCACGTAGAGCAGCTTGTTGGGCGAGCCGGTCCCGGGGTTGGTCACCACGTTGCTGGTCGCGTTGTTCACCAGGTAGTCGCGGACCTGCTGGGGGGTCCAGGACGGGTTGGCGCTTGCCACCAGCGCCGCCGCGCCGACCACGTGCGGGGTAGCCATCGACGTGCCGCTGATGTTGTTGCTGGCGGTGTCGCTGGTGTTCCAGGCTGAGGTGATCGACGAGCCCGGGGCGAAGATGTCCAGGCAGGTGCCGATGTTGGAGAACGACGACCTGGCGTCGGTGCTGGTCGTCGAGCCGACCGTGATCGCCTCGGTGACCCGGGCCGGCGAGGTGTTGCAGGCGTTCGCACCGTTGTCGTTGCCGGCCGCCAGGCCGTAGGTGATGCCGGCGTTGATCGAGTTGCGCACCGCCGTGTCGAGCGTGGTGTCCACGCCGCCGCCGAGGCTCATGTTGGCCACCGCCGGCTTGATCGCGTTCCGGGTCACCCAGTCGACGCCCGAGACGACCCCGGCGGTGGTGCCGCTGCCGGCGCAGTTGAGCACCTTGACCGCGATCAGCTGCACGCCCTTGGCCACCCCGTACGACGAGCCGCCCACGGTGCCGGCGACGTGTGTGCCGTGGCCGTTGCAGTCGGTGTTGTTGGTGTCGACGGTGTTCGTACCCCAGGTGGCCCGCCCACCGAAGTCGCTGTGCGTGGTCCGGATGCCGGTGTCGATGATGTACGCCCGCACGTTCGAGGCCGTGGTCGGGTAGGTGTACGAGCTGCTCAACGGCAGGTTCCGCTGGTCGATCCGGTCCAGACCCCAGGACGGCGGGTTCGTCTGGGTGCCGGCGATCGACACCGTGTGGTTCTGTTCCACGTACGCCACTGCGGCATCGGCGGCGATCCGCGCGGCAGCCGCCGCGCCGACCCGCACCTCGAAGCCGCGCAGGGCAGCGTTCCAGGTACGGGCGACGGCACCACCGTGCCGGGTGGTCAGCCGCTGCCCGGTCTCGGTGACCCGGCTGGGCGCGACGGCGCTGTCCTTCAAGACGATGATGTAGCTGTCGGCCACCGCGGTGGCGCCGCCAGCGTTCCGGATGACTCCGCTCGGTTCGGCGGCCAGGGCGGGGCTGGCCGCCATGGCCATCGCCAATGCGGTCGCGCCGACGAGTACAGACCTGTGCGGGAGATTCATCTCCCTACCTCCCTCCGACCGGCACGTGTCCGCCCGGCGAGGAACAGGCAGATCGACGTTGACCGATCGATACGAGGCTAGGTCAAGAAGCCGACGATGGGAAGATGTCGCCCGCTCAATAACGCCGGCGGGATGTCCCCTACGGGGCGAGGTACGGGACGAACCCGGGTGCCGCCCCGGAGTCGTTGCACGTCGAGCCGGACAAGGCTGAAGGGCATGGCCGATCAGCTCGCGGTTCTGCTCCCCGTCGCCGTCGTCTGGGCTGCCGCCGGCGTCGTGGCGGACGGACTGCCCAAGCTGGATCGCGCCCGCGCGCTGCGTCGGCGTACCGGATGGTTGTCCGCCCTGACCCTGGCCGGCCTCGTCCTGACGGCAGCCGTCCTGGCCGTGGGCCTGCAGAGCGCCGGGCGGACGGCGGTCGACCTGGCCGCCGCCGGGCTCACCCTCGCGGCCGCCCCGGCGCTGCTCGTCGCGGCCTGCACGGTGCGTCGGGTACGCCGGTTGCGGGCCGGCGCTAGCGCCTTCGCCACCGCGCCGGGCACCCCGGCCCCGCACGGGCTGCGGGCCGCCGCGGCGCACCCGCTGATCGGGCTGCCGATCCAGGTGACCGCCCTCGCGGTCGTGCTGGCGGTGGTCTCGGCGGCGGGCGTCGACCTGCTGGCGACGCCGGCCGTGGCCGGCCCGGCCATCACCGTCGGCCTGCTCGGCGTCACCGCGATCGGGGTACGCCACGCGCTGCGGCACAACCGGCTCGCCGAGCGGGCGATGCCGCCGACGGCCCCGGTGCCGATACCGATACCGACGCCGACGGCCCCGGTGCCGATACCGACGCCGACGGTACCGGTGCCGATACCGGCGCCGACGGCCCCGGTGTCAGCGCGAGCGGCCGGTCCCCTGCACGTATAGCAGTTCGAGGATCGAGCGGGTCGCCTCGAACCAGCGGTCCAGCCAGCCGGGCGGCGGCACACTGCCCCTCGGCGGCAGCTCCATCAGCAGGCCACGCAGCAGCGGATGGTCCACCAGGGACTCGCCCTGCTCCAACGGCCAGCCCGCCGGCGGGAACGACGGCTCGGTGAGCGGATTGGGATCCAGGGACGGCAGGGTGAGCGGCGGCGAGACCTGCTCCGGGGCGTTCGCCTCCCGGCCCCCGGTCTCGGTGTCGGCGGAGACCACCTCGGTGAGGACCGTGTCCCGGCGCGCCCCGCGGTACTTGCCGCCGAACCGCTCCGGCTTGCCCGGACCGTTGGTGAGATTCTCTGAACCGATCGTCGTCATCCGTCTCGCCTGCCTCGTTCGGTTGCCGATCTGTGCGGTTCAACGAGGCGGAACGGAAGTGGCGACGGGTGGGCGCGGCCGGCCAGCCGGGGGTGCACGAAATGGTCCCGCCCGGCCGTGCTGCCGGGCGGGACCACGCGCACAATCCGGCGTCGCCGGATCAGCCCCGGACGAAAACACCGCCCCGGGTACCGACGACGAAAGCGCGCCAATCACCTGGGGCGAAGACCAGGGCAGGGCCGGTCTTGTCCTTCGAATCCCGGACGCCGACAGCCCCGGTCACATACGCGACCTCCACGCAGTTGTCACAGTTCGGCCCGCTCTTCGAGCTCTTGAACCAGGTCGCCTGCGTCAGGTCCACGGGGAACTTCTTGGTCGCCATTTCCACAACGGCTCCTCTGCCAGTTTTGCGATGTGAGCGATGGATTCCTCCGGGCGTATGGCCGCTGCTCGAATGTGATCGAAGATGAAGCTGTACTTCTGCAGTTCGTCGCTCTTCTCGAGGAAGAGCCCTCCCGTGGCGTTCTCCGCGTACACAACATCGGGATCACTCGGTTCAGGGAAACTGAGGATCGTGAAGGTCCCGTCCATGCCGGCGTGCGCGCCCACCTCGAAGGGCAGGACCTGCAACGTCACGTTCGGCAGTTCGGCCACCTCCACCAGTCGCTTGAGCTGGTCACGCATCACCGCGTCACCGCCAACCGGCCGGCTCAGCACCGCCTCATCGAGCACCACCCATAGATCGACCGGATCGTTCTGAGTCAGCAACGACTGACGGCCGAGCCGGACACGGACACGTTGTGCGACCTGCTCGGCACTGAAGTCGGGCCGGGCGGCCCGGATCATTGCGCTCGCATACTCCTCGGTCTCCAGCAGGCCCGGCACGACCTGCTGCTCGTACGCCCGGATCGAGCTGGCCGCCGCCTCCAGCCCCACGTACGCCCCGACCAGCACCGTGCTGTACGGATGCCACCAGCCCTTCTGCCGGGCCTCGCGGGCGATCTGCACCAGCTCGTCGCTCTCGGCGCCGACCACCCCGTAGATGCGGAGCATGTCCCGCACGTCCCGCGGGGTGGCACTGGTGTGGCCGGTCTCGATGCGGGAGATCTTGGACGCCGAGCATTCCAGCTGCTCGGCGACCGCCTCGATGGTGATGCCGGCGGCCTCCCGCTGGCGGCGGAGTTCCGCCCCCAGGCGTCGACGCCGGATGGTGGGGCTTCGCCGCTCGCTCACGGCACCGCTCCGCGGGTTGCCGGACGGGGATGACTGCTCCTCGCGCTCACCCGATTACCTCCGGTCGATCGCGCCCGGTTCGACACCCGCCGTGGGCGCGGCCGTCTTACGGCGGGCGATCGTTCGCGGCAGGGGGTGGTGCTGGTCGTCGACCGGCCGCGGCGGGCGATGACCGGCGTCCAGTGTGCCGCCCCGGCACCGGAGGCTTCAAGCGTTCCGTTCACGTGTCGTGCTCACGTATCGGCAAAATTCGACATGCAACTTGCATGAAGCACGCCCCTGGTGCACTCTGTCCGTATGGCATGGGTTACTCACCGTCTTCGCTTGATCTCTCGACGTGGTGACCCCACGGGTCGTGGGACGGCGGGAGGGGAGCCGTCCCGCGCCCACAACCTGTCCCGGGATAAAGACCTCGCCGCTGCACGCCAGTGTGGCTGCGGCGGCGGGAGCGGTAGCCGGGAGCAGTCGGGTGTTGGTCGGGTGGCGGCCCGCGACCGCGGGTTCGGCCCGACCACCACCGAACAACCTGATCAGCCGGTCCACGAGGCGCGACCCCCGTCACCGGGCCGATTTGTCCCCCGATCAGCCTTCGCCGGCTCGCCCGCCGGCCGATCTTCCAGGAGCCCATGTGCTTCCCCGCTCCGGTGACGTACTGCACGTGACTCGCGCGGCGAGTGTCCAGTTCCTCCGACCGATCAAATTCCGGGTGATCCGGGTGCTCGACTGGCCGACCTATGACGGTTGGCTCTGGCTCGACGGCTACGAGCTGAACGCGGCGGGGGACGCGGTCAGCCGGCGGTCGATCTTCGTACAGCAGGCGGGGCTGCAGCAGCTGCAAACCGCCCCGGCATCGCGTCAACACACCGTTCGACCCCGGCGTCCGGTCGTCCGGACGCCAGTCCGGGTCGGCTGACCCGGCGATTACCAGGCCGAGGACGGGCTGCCGCCATAGAATCGGTACGCCCACCCCGGCAAAGTCTCCACCCCGCGCGTCCCGGACCACTGAATCTGGGATGGTCATGGTCAATCTGCCCGCCGCGCGGCGGCACCACCGGTCCCCTATCGGCTACGCCTTCGGGCTCCTCGCACTCCTTGGCACCGCTACCGCACTCGTGCTCGTGGTCCGTCACCCGGCCCTCTCCGCCACCGAACAGTTGACCGAGCCGGTACCGGCTCCAGAGATCACGGTGGCCGGGGAGAAGCCCAGGCGCACCACCGACCCGGCGGAGGAACCGGGTTGGGCCGGTACGCCGGGCGCGGACGCCCTCGGCAATGAGGTCAAGGCGCCGCCTGGCCAGGCGGGCGAGGGCGCCGGGGAGGGAGCGCTGGCCGATGGCGCGCGGGACACCACGGACGTCAGCCGATCGCTGTTCTACTCGGGGCTGCTGGGCCTCGGCATCTCGCTGGCCGGGCTCGGCCTGGTCGGCACCAGACGCCGGCAGTGGTGACGGTCAGGGGGTCGGCGTCACCGTCGGGCCGGGCGTCGCGGTGCTCGCACCGGGCGTCGGCTCTCCGGCCTCAGCCACCACGATCGTGACCTGGTCGTCCCCGCCGATCAGCTCACCGGCGGCCGGATCGGTCTCGATCACCGTCCCGGCCGGCCGGTCCGACGTCCGGTGCTCTGTCCGGTAGGGCACATCCAGCCCGTCGAGGACGGCCCGAGCGACGCTCTCCGGCAGCCCCACCAGCGGCGGCATCGACGCCTTGGCGGTCGTGGTCGGCGGAGTGGTCGGTGGCGAACTGCTCGGCGCGGTGGTGGTCGGCGCGGCGCTGGTTTCCGGGACGGTGCTCGGTGCCAGCGAGGGTGAGGGAGCCGGCCCGGGGTCTCGCTCCGCCGCGCGCAGCGCCAGCCAGACACCCAACCCGATCAGCGCGATCAGCGCCAGGGCGAGGATGCCCAGCAGGATCGGCATCCACCAGCGACGATCGGGCTGCTCCTCGGCGTACCACTCGGTGCCGGCCCCGTCGTGGCCGGCCGGCCGGGGCGGGGGCACCCCCGCCCGACCCGACCACGCCGGCTGGCGATCGGTCTGGGGCGCGGGTTGCTGCCGTGCGGTGGTGTCCCCGGCGTCCGGAGGGTCCGGCGGCAGCGGGCGGGTGACGTCGGCGTCCCCGGCGGGTGGCTCCTGGCGGTCGTCGCTCATGGCACGTCCTCTCCCCACCGGGACGGGCACCCTGGCCCTCGATCGTCCACGGTAGCGGGCCAGGAGGCCATCGGCAGGTATCAGCGCGGCGAGCCGCCGGTCACGGCGTCGTGGACGGCGCGGCCTCCGGAGCCGCCGGCGGCTGGTCGCCGCAGGTCAGGACGACCTGGTCGTTCCATTTGGCCATCGCGCCGGGGACCGGGTCCTGGGCCGCGACCGGACCCTGACGGCCAGTCCGGTAGCGCGGGTAGAGCCCCGCCGCGACCAGGTCGTCGGCGGCGTCGCCGCACTTCTGCGCGAGGAGGTCCGGTACGGAGACGGCCGGCGCCCGGCCGGCGACCCAGAGCGTGACGGTGGCGCCGCGACGCACCGGCGTACCGGACTCGGGGGAGGTGCGCTGGACGCTCCGGCCCGAGCCGGTGCCGAAGACGAGGTGCCAGCCGAGCTTGCGGTCCCGCAGTTCCTGCCGGGCCTGCTCGAAGTCGGTGCCCACCAGCTCCGGAACGGTCAGCCCGGCCGCGGTCGTGGTCCGCGTTCCGGTCGGACGCTGCCGCGGCGTGCCGGTCGGCGAGCCGCTCGGCTGTGGCTGGCTGGTGACGCCGGCGGCCGGGGTGGTCGACTTCGCCTCGCCGGCGAGGATCCAGCCGCCGCTCGCCCCGATCACCGCCAGCAGGACCGTTGCGAGGCCGCCACCGACGAACAGTCTCGTCCGGTCCGGCCCCCGGTCGTCGCGTACCTCGGGCTGCCGGTTCCGGTACCCGTCGTCCGTCATCGCCGCCACCGCCTCAGTCATCGGCGACCGTATCCGGCGCCGCCCAGCCCCGTCGCACGGCGGGCCGCTCTCGCCCGACTCGCCGCGCCGACCATGGGACGTTACGCTGCCCGGCATGGCCAGACAGGGCTGGGGAGCATCGACCGCCGCCGCGCTCGGCGTCGCCGCCGGTACGGGGGCCGCACAGCTGGGCGTCGGCTACGGGCTGGGCATCATCAACTGGACGCCGACCGGCACCGTTCGGGTGGAGGACGCCTGGGTGGCGAGCCTTGCCTGGGCCACCTGGATCTCCGCCACCTCGGTGGTCGCCGGCGCGGTCTGCGCCCACTGGCTGCGGGGCGGGGACGACGAGGAGCCGGACGGCACCCTGCGGAAACTCGGCCTCGCGGTCGGCGCCACGGTCGGCGCGCTGATCACCGTACTGCTGGTCGCCGTGCCGGCCCGTTCGGCGCGGGTGCCGGACATGGCCGCGCCGCAGACCGTCGCCGCCGGGTACGCCGCCGTCGGGCTGCTGATCGGGCTGCTTCTGGCGATGTGGGCGCTGCACACCCGGGCGGTCGCCGCCAACCTCGTCGCCACCACCGGCTGGCTCTGGCTGCTCGCGGTGGTGTCGGTGGTCGACGGGGTGCTCTCCGGGCGCGGGCTGACCACCGCCCAGCTCGGCATCTGGCAGATCAGCGCGGACAGCGGGCTGTTCTGGATCCGGGACGACTTCTACTGGCCCGGGGCACTGCTCTCCCTGGGCTCCGCCCTGGTGATCGGCGCGCTGGCGGCCCGGCGTACGTCCCCGGAGCTGGCGGGGCGGGTCGGGACGGCGACCTCCGGGGCGGCCGGACCGCTCCTCGTCGGGCTCGCGTACCTACTGGCCGTGCCGAGGCTCGGGGCGGTCGCCGCCGAGCAGCTGTCGGCCCACCTGATCGCCCCGTACGCGGTGATCGCCGGGGTCGGGGGCTCGGTTCTGGTGGCCGCGCTGGCCCAGCGGACCGAACACCGGGCCGCGGCTCGCGAGGACGCCGCCGACCCGGATGAACATGGCAAGCAGCGCGACGCCGAAACCGGGGTGTCCCGGCCCCGCCAGCGCGACGCCGAAACCGGGGTGTCCCTGCCCCGCCAGCGCGGCGCCAAAGCCGGGATGTCCCTGCCCCGCCAGCGCACCGGCGAGCCGGGCCCCGCCACGGGCAAGGGCGGCCGCCCGGCCGTCGACGGGACGGCGGACGCGGGGCAGCCCGCCACATCCGCCGGTGGGTCGGCCGCGCTGGCCGTCGCGGGTACGGACACGCCGAAACGGAAGCCGGTCCAGGAGACGAAGAAAGCCTCGACGCAGGGCTCCGCCACGACCGGCGACCCGGGCGACGGCGGGCGTACGACAAAGGGGCAACGCCGCAGCCGCTGACCCGGAGCGACGACCACTGCGGCTGCCCGCCGCCCCTCGGCAACGCAGTGCGCGCCCCTCGACGGTCAGTCGATCGGCCAGGTGTGCACGGGTTCGTTGCCGCGCTGGAGCTCCGCATAGCGCTGGAGCACGTGGTGCAGGGCGGCCACCCGGTCCATGCCCCGGTGCCGCTCGGCCGCCCACACCGCCTCGGTCTGCCAGGCGGCACCATTACGGCCGGTACGGCAGCGCTGCTCGATGACGCCGAGAAGGCGGTCCCGCACGGCCGGAGCGACGCCGAACCCGTCCAGCCCCTGCGCGGCCTTGGGCAGGAGCACGTCGAGCACGAGCCTGGTCACCGGCACCTCGCCGAGCCGCGGCCAGTGCAGTACGGCGTCCATGCCTCGCCGGGCGGCGGCGTGGAAGTTCTCCTCGGCCGAGCTGAAGGTGAGCTGGCTCCAGATGGGGCGGTCCGCCTCGGCGAGGGCCCGGGCTAGCCCGAAGTAGAAGGCGCCGTTGGCCAGCATGTCGACCACTGTCGGCCCGGCCGGCAGCACCCGGTTCTCCACGCGCAGGTGCGGGCGGCCGTTCATGATGTCGTAGACCGGCCGGTTCCAGCGGTAGACCGTGCCGTTGTGCAGCCGCAGCTCGGCCAGCTTGGGCACCCCGCCGGCGTGCAGCACCTCCACCGGGTCCTCGTCCTCGACGATCGGCAGCAGCGGCGGGAAGTAGCGGACGTTCTCCTCGAACAGGTCGAATATCGACGTGATCCAGCGTTCCCCGAACCACACCCGGGGGCGTACGCCCTGGGTCTTGAGCTCGTCCGGTCGGGTGTCGGTGGCCTGCTGGAAGAGGGCGATCCGGGTCTCCGCCCAGAGTTGCCGGCCGTAGAGGAACGGCGAGTTCGCGCCCACCGCGACCTGAGGGCCGGCGATCGCCTGGGAGGCGTTCCAATAGTCGGCGAAGCTGTCCGGCGCGACCTGCAGGTGGAACTGGAGGCTGGTGCAGGCGGCCTCCGGGGCGATCGAGTCGGTGTGCGTCTGGAGCCGCTCGACGCCGCGGATGTCCAGCTCGATGTCCTCACCGCGGGCACCGACGATCTGGTCGTTGAGCACCCGGTAGCGCTCGTTGGTGGAGAGGTTGTCGGCGACGAGGTGCCGTTCGGTGAGGGTGGGCAGAATGCCGACCAACACGATCTTGGCGTCCGACCTGGCGGCCAGGTCGTCGGCACGGGCGAGGCTGTTGCGCAGGTCCCGCTCGTAGTCGCCGAAGCCGGTGCCCTCGATGAGCCGGGGCGGGGTGTTCAGCTCCAGGTTGAACTGGCCCAGTTCGGTCTGGAAGAGCGGGTCCGCGATGTCGGCGAGGATCTTCTCGTTGCGCATGGCCGGCTCGGCTGCGGAGTCGACCAGGTTCAGCTCGATCTCAAGCCCGGTCATCGGGCGGTCGGCGTCGAAGCCGAAGTCGTCCAGCATCAGCGCGAAGACGTCCAGGCATCGCCGGACCTTGTGCCGGTAGCGGACCCGGTCCTCCCGGGAGAAGGCGGTCTGGTCGACATCCCTGCCCATGTGTCCTCCCGGCCCGAGGCGTCCCGGAAGCGTACCGTTCCGGAACGCGTTGTGAACCATTCACGTTAGGTGCGCCCGGGCCACCGGTACCAGGGGCCAAGGGGCAGGTCCGCATTCCTACCCGGTCGGCTCGCGTCGCACCCCGGTCCGGCTGAGATCGGAATGTGACGGATCGCACCCGATCCACGTACAACGAACGGGCCCGCGCCGTCGATGGCGCGGGCCCGTGGGGCCGTACGGGGCGATCAGGCCTGGCGGATGGCCTCGCCCTCGATCTCGATCTTGATCTTCTTGCCGACCACGACGCCACCGGTCTCCAGGGCGACGTTCCAGGTCAGGCCGAACTCCTCACGGTCGATCTCGGTGCTCGCGGAGAAACCGAAGATGTCCTGGCCGTACGGGCTGCGGCCGACGCCCTCGAACTCGACCTCGAGCTCGACCGGGCGGGTGACGTCCTTGATGGTCAGCTCGCCGGTGAGGACGAACTCGTTGCCGTCGCGGGACTTCACGCCGGTGCTGCGGAACTCCAGCGTCGGGAACTTCTCGGCGTCGAGGAAGTCGCCGCTGCGCAGGTGCGCGTCGCGGTCGGTCTGGCTGGTGTTGATGCTCGCCGCCTGGATGGTGGCGGACACCGAGGACCGCATCGGGTCCTCCGCGACGGTGATCGTGGCGGTCGCCTCGCCGAACTCACCGCGCACCTTGCTGACCATCATGTGCCGCGCGACGAACCCGACCCGCTTGTGAGCCGCGTCCAGCTGGTACGTGCCGGCAGCCGGGATGGTGAGGCCGTCCCACTCACGGGTAACCGCTTCGGTACTGCTGGTCATGGTGCTGTCCTCCAGGGAGATTGTTTATTAGCCCAACGACTGATAGAGCAACTATAGCGCCGGCAATATTCCTCGTGTCAAGTACTGCTAGGATGGTGGCGTGAACCAGAACGTGTTCAACGACCCCCGGATCACCGCCGTCGGCCTCCTCGTCGAGGTGCACGCCGGGCTGTCGGCCCGGTTCGCCGCCCAGCTCGAGGAGCACGGCCTCTCCTCGGTCGAGTTCGAGGTGCTCACCCGACTCGCCCGCTCGCCCGGCAATCAGCTGCGGATGACCGATCTCGCCGCCCAGACGTCCCTCTCCACCAGCGGAGTGACCCGGGTCGTCGACCGGATGGAGCGCGACGGCCTGCTCAGCCGCCGGGCCTGCCCCTCCGACCGGCGCAGCTCCTACGCGGTGGTGACCGCCGCCGGCCTGACCCGGCTGGACGAGGCCCTGCCGGGGCACCTGCGGATCATCGAACAGTGGTTCACCGGCCAGCTCGACCCGGCAGCCCTGGAGGCCCTCCTCGACGGCCTACGCCGGGTCCGCGACGCGGTCCATCCGGGCGCGACCGCCGGAAGCACGAGCCCCACCCCGACCGACGAGCCCGCCGCGGCCGGCTGCTGAGGCACACCGGCCGGCCCGGGTACGCCCGACCCGCCAGCCACACCCGACCCGCCAGCCACACCCGATCCGCCCGGCCGCACCCCGACCCGCCCGGGCACACTCGGCGGGCACCGGCAGAAAGACCGGCAGAACCAGCGGATACCCAGGGCAAAACCCTACAAAGTCGCACGGATCAGCCATGCTCCGGGGATAGGCTTCTCGGCAAGCGGGGGAGC
Source organism: Micromonospora sp. SL1-18 (assembly GCF_047921505.1). Lineage (NCBI taxonomy): Bacteria > Bacillati > Actinomycetota > Actinomycetes > Micromonosporales > Micromonosporaceae > Micromonospora > Micromonospora sp. SL1-18. The sequence goes on from NZ_JBLROA010000041.1 coordinate 11,574, forward strand.
ACCGGGGGGTGCTGGCGCGAGCGATGAGCGAGGGGCAGAACCAGGGGGCTACTTCGCTCGCGCCACCCCCGTTCTCTTCATCACCTCCGCGACGCGCCGGGCGGGCCGCCGCCCGCGGCGTCATCCCGAACGGGTCAGCCCTGCCGGCTGCGCCGCCCTGGGCGGGCCGCCAGCTCGTGGAGCAGGGCCTCCTCCCGGGGCAGCAGCCTGATCCCGCTGGACCGCCGCGCCCGGTCGAGCCGGTCCAGCACGGCCAGGTCGGCCGTGCTCGCCGCCAGTCCCACCAGCGCCTCGATCACGTCGCGCCGGTTCCGGCCATCGGCCGCCGCCTCCGCCGCCGCGGCGTACCACTCGGCCGCCAGATCACGGTCACCCCGGTGCAGGGCGAGATGCCCCTCGATCAGTGCGCAGACCGCGTCCTCCGACCGGTTGGCCTCCCCGACACCGAGCGGATCCGCGCACTCCCCGGCGGACCCCGCGCCGGGCTGGTCCGCGCTCTCCCCGACGGAGGGCGGACGCTGCCCGGGCACCGGCCGGGCCGGCCGCAGCTCGGCGACCACCTCCAGCGCCTCATCCGCCCGTCCCTCCTGGGCGAGCGCCAGCCCGACCGTGCCGAGCATTCCGCGGTGGTGCCCCGGGTCGCCCAGTTCGGCGAGGGCCGCCGCCACCCGCCGACCCTGCTCCACGGCGTCGACGTACCGGCCCTCCAGACGGGTCACCTCGGCGAGACCGGCCCGGGCCAGCACCCGTAGCCGCTGCTCCCCGGACTGGCCGGCGATCCGATCCACGACGGCCAGTCGACGCCGCGCCCCGGCCAGCTCACCCACTCGTACGTCGTGCCAGGCCAGATACGCCTGGGCGACGGCCATGTCGCGTAGCCGGCCGTGTCGGGTGGCCAGGTCCAGCACCGCCTCGGCCTGCTGCCGGGCCCCGTCGTGGTTTCCGACGGCGGGCAACAAAGCATTGAGCACCGTACGCGTCGACAATTCCCCCGCCACCTCCCCGGCGTCGCGGAAAATGGCCAACGCGGCCCGCGCCGCGGCCAGTTCCTCCGCGCCGGCATCGTGCTCCACAGCCAGCTGAGCCGCGCCGAGCTGCGCCCAGGCTCGCAGTACCGGATCAGCATCGGCGGTACGCGCGTCGACCAGCAGCCGGCGCAGCCAGCGTCGTCCGGAGACATCCCGGCCCCGCAGCCGCCACCACCTGGGCAGCGCCGCCGCCAGCCGCAGCGCGGTCACCGGATCGTCGGCGGCGGCGTGCGTCAGGGCCGCGATGATGTCGCTGGTCGCCTCGTCCAGCAGGTGCACCGCGGTGGGCAGGTCCGCACCGGCCAGCTTCGGGGCGACGCGGACCACCATCGCGGTGACCACGAGCGCGTGCCGGTGCCGGATCCGGCTCAGCTCGCCCGCCCCGACGGCCTGCTCGGCGGCGAAGTCGCGTACCGCGTCCAGGAGGCGGAACCGGAACGGACCGTTGCCCCGGACGCTGAGCAGGCCGAGTTCGAGCAGCCGGTCCAGCAGCGGCACGGCGTCCCGGCGCTGGCCGCCATCGGCGAGCAACTCCTCGGCCAGCTCCACCGACCAGCGGTTGCGGAACGCCGAGAGCCGACGCAGCGCCGCCCGTTCCTCCGGCGCGAGCAGCCGGTAGCTGGTCGCCACCGCCTCGCGCAGGGTCACCGTGCCCGCCGCACATTCGGCGGGTACCCACCCCGGCCGGCCGCCGGTGGCGAGATCGAGGACGCGGTCGCCGTACCGGTCGAGCAGCTCGGTGACGTCGAGGATCCGCCCGCGCGCGGCCATCAACTCGATGGCCAGCGGCAGGCCGCCGAGGCGACGGACCAGCGCGGCGAGCGCCGGCAGCTCGGCCGGGGTGGGCGGCTCGCGGCGTACCTGGGCGAGCCGGGCGGTGAACAGTGCCGCGGCCGGCCAGCGGGCCAGCTCGGCCGGATCCGCCGGCACCGCCCCGACCGGCGGCACGTCGAGCGGCGCGACCGGCCGGACCAGTTCGCCGGGGAGGCCGACCGGGCGTCGGCCGGTCACCAGCACCCGCAGCGTCGGCACCGTGGCGACCAGCGTCCGCAGCGCCTCCGCCACCGGCCCGGGTGCCCGTTCCACCGCGTCCACCAGCAGCAGCGCCGGTCGGCCGGCGAACCGGCCGGCGAGGTCGGCGAGCCGGTTCACGCCGAACACCGCCGCCGAGGCGGCCAGCACGTCGACGGCGTCCGAGCCCTCGCCGACCAGCACCCCGGCGACGCCGGCCGGATGCTCGGCGGCCACCGCGTACGCGACGGTGAGGGCGAGCGCGGTCTTACCGACGCCGGCCAGGCCGACCAGGCTCACCACCGGATGCTCGGCGCCCAGCAGGCCGACCACCTCGGCGACGTCCCGGTCGCGGCCGATCAGCGGAACCGGCTGCGGCAGCGCGATCGGCGTACCGGATCCGGCGGTGGCGGAACCGGTGACCGGCAGGTGCCGCCCGGCCGGATGCGGCGCGTCGGCGGCGTGGTGCCGCCCGGCCTGGCGCGGGCCGGAAGGGCCTGGCCGGGCGGCGGCGCGGAATGCCTGCCGGGCATCGCCGGCCAGGCCGAGGGCGTCGGCGAGCAGGTCGACGGTGGTGCGCTGGGGCCGCGCCGACCGGCCCCGCTCCAGATCACGAACGGTCCGCACGCCGACGCCGGCCCGGCCGGCCAGCTCGGCCTGGGTGAGACCGGCGGCGAGCCGGTGCCCACGAAGCAGATCGGGCAGAAGGGTACGACCATCCGGGCTCCGCGAAGGATCATGATCCGGGGTCATGGGCACGAAGAGTACGGACGGGGTGCGACCCTCCACAGCTGATCGTCGTCCAACCGACCGTTCAGCACGGATATCCGACACAATCCCCCGACCCGGCAGCGGGTAACTGCCCGTCCGCACCTTGAGCACGGTGCGACACCCGGTCAGCATCGATGGATGGTGATGCAGACGGACGGCAGAGACGACCAACTGCCCGGCGGCCTCGACGTGTGGCAGGCCCGATGGCTGCTCGTGCGGAACAGCGGGGTGCTGTGGCCGACGGTCTTGGGTGCCATCATGGCGCTCCTCGTTCCGTACGCCCTGCCACTGTTCGCCGTCATCGGCCTCGGCGTACTCACCCAGGTTCGCTTCAGTCGCCGGGGCGCGCTGGTGACTGAGGAGGGCCGCCACGAGCTGCACGCGCTCGTCGCCACGGCCGCCGCCCGGCTCGGCACCCCGATGCCCGACCGGATCTGGATGACCGCGGAGGCCTCCGTCAAGCTCACCGCTGTCGCGGGCCGGCGCCACCTGCTGATCGGCCTTCCATTGCTCACCTGCCTCTCCGCAGCCGAGCTGCGCGCCCTGGTGGGCTATCAGCTCGCGCTGCTCCGGCACCGGCGGCCGGGCCTCCTCGCCCGACTGCGGGACCTCTGGACCGAGAGCGTCGAGATGGCATCCGCTGAGGAGGGGCAACTGGCGTGGCGGGCGGCGACGACGCGGGCGAACGTGGACCGGTTCGCCGGCCAGGTCCAGCGGGAGGCCGATGGGGTGGCGGTGAGCACGGCCTCCGCCCTGGCCCGGTTCGCCGGCCAGGTCCAGCAGGAGGCCGATGCGGCGGCCGCGACCGCGGCCGGCAGCCGTGAGGTGGCTGCCCGGGCCTTCGCGCTGGCCGAGACGGTCGGGGTCGAGTACGACGGCTTTCTCGACAACTCCGGCGTGCCCCCGAAGCACTGGTGGCAGCCGTCCGACACGTCGATCAGCGACGTGCACGACGGCTGGTCCCGGGCCGTGGCCTACGGCCTGGGCGAGACGACCTGGGACGAGGAGGCCGCCGAGGTGCTCGCGACCGTGCATCCTGGGCTCGCCGACCCGATCCGGGCACTGGGTACGGACCCGCTGCCCGTGCTCGCGGCTGCCGACCCGATGGCGGTGGCCCCGCCGACCGTCCGCGAGCAGCGACGCATGGTCCGCCAGCTACGCGGCATCCCCTATCCCCGCGTCATCCGATGGCGCACCTACGACCAGAGCCCGCCGTCCTGGTGGCGACGACGGGCGGCCCGGGACGCCAAGTCCGTACGCGCTGACGTCGCCGCAGTGCTCGATCGGAGGGCCGTGGACGACGTCGAGGTCTTCGAGGTGGTACGGACCCGGCTGCCCGAGGTGACGGCCGCGGCACTGGGCGTACCGGTCGAGGAGCTGGAGGACCACCCGCACGACTGTCTGCCGGCCGACGACCTACCCACCGCCCTGATCTGGCTGGTCGAGGACCACCTGCTCCACCGGGGCTGGCGGCTGGACCACCCGGCCGTACGCGGAGTGCTGGTCGGTTCCGACGGCGAGCGCGTCGACGTCCGGGCGGTGCTCGCCGACGCGGTACGCGCGAACGGCGTCACGCCCGTCCTGCGGGACTGGCTGTCGGCACCGGGGCGGTGAGTTCCACCGGAAACTCACCGCCACCAGACTGACCGGGTTGGCCGGCGGCCCCTCACACGCCGAGATCGCGGGCGATGACCATGCGCTGCACCTCGCTGGTGCCCTCGCCGATCTCCAGGATCTTCGAGTCCCGCCAGAAGCGGGCCACCGGGTACTCGTTCATGAAGCCGTAGCCGCCGTGGATCTGGGTGGCCTCGCGGGCGTTGTCCACCGCGATGGTGCTGGCGTGCAGCTTGGCGATGGCGGCCTGCCGCTTGAACGGCTCGCCGGCCATCATCCGCGCGGCGGCGTCGTAGTACGCCAGCCGGGCAGTGTGCGCCTTCAGCTCCATGTCCGCGATCTTGAACTGGATCGCCTGGTAGTTGCCGATCGGCTGGCCGAACGCCTGGCGCTCCTTCGCGTACTTGATCGACTCGTCGACGCAGCCCTGGGCGAGGCCGACGGCCAGGGCGGCGATGGCGATCCGCCCCTCGTCGAGGATGCGCAGGAACTGGGCGAAGCCCCGGCCGCGCTCGCCGAGCAGGTTGGCCGCCGGCACCCGGCAGTCGTCGAAGATCAGCTCGTGGGTGTCCGAGGCGGTCCAGCCGACCTTGGAGTAGCCGGGCGCGACGGTGAAGCCGGGCGTACCCGACGGGACGATGATGGTGGACAGCTCCTTCGAGCCGTCCGGCTTGGTTCCGGTGACCGCGGTGACGGTGACCAGCGTGGTGATGTCGGTGCCCGAGTTGGTGATGAACGCCTTCGAGCCGTTGATCACCCACTCGTCGCCGTCCAGGACCGCCCTCGTCTGGGTGCCGCCGGCATCCGAGCCGGTGCCCGGCTCGGTCAGCCCGAAGGCGGCGAGCGCCTCGCCGCTGAGCAGCTTTGGCAGCCACAGCACCTTCTGCTCGTCCGTGCCGAACCGGTAGATCGGCATCGCGCCGAGGGAAACCGCCGCCTCCAGGGTGATCGCCACGCTCGAGTCGACCCGGGCCAGCTCCTCCAAGGCCAGACAGAGCGCGAAGTAGTCGCCACCCATGCCGCCGTGCTCCTCGGGGAAGGGCAGGCCGAACAGGCCCATCTTGCCCATCTGCCGGACGATCTCGTACGGGAAGGTGTGCTGCTCGTAGTGCTCGGCGATGGCCGGCGCCACCACCTCACGGGCGAAGTCCCGCACGCTCTCCCGCAGCGCCTCTTGTTCCTCGCTGAGCCGGAAGTCCATCTGATCCTCCTGTGTGGATGGGCCGCCGGGCGCTCGTGACGCCGGGACGGAATCGCTGACTCGGCCGGGTCGCGGCCGGGTCAGACCGGGGTGACGCCGTGCCGGCGCCGGGAAAAGTGCCGCTCCTTGCCGCGCGCGGCCGCGAGCCGGCGGATCAGCTCGGCGCGCAGCTCGTGCGGTTCGACGATCGCGTCCACCACTAGCTCGCTGGCGAGCCGGACGATGTCGATGTCCCGCTCGTACTCCTCGCGCTTCGCGGTGACGAAGGCTGCCCGCTCGGCCTCGTCCTCGATCGCGGCGATCTTGTTGGCGTACACCGCGTTGACCGCGGCCTCCGCGCCCATCACCGCGATCTTGGCGGTGGGCAGCGCGATCGTCGCGTCCGGCTCGAAGCCCGGGCCGGCCATCGCGTAGAGGCCGGCACCGTACGCCTTGCGGACCACCACGCAGATCTTGGGTACGGTCGCCTCGGAGATCGCGGTGATCATCTTGGCGCCGTGCCGGATGATGCCCTGCTTCTCCACCGCGCTGCCAACCATGAAGCCGGGCACGTCGGAGAGGAACAGCAGCGGCACGTTGAACGCGTCGCAGAGCTGCACGAAGCGGGTCGCCTTGTCGGCCGAGTCGACGAAGAGCACCCCGCCCTTGAACATCGAGTTGTTGCCGACCACGCCGACGACCTCGCCGTTCAGCCGGCCGAAGCCGATGGTCAGCTCCTTGGCCCAGAGCGCCTGGATCTCGAAGAAGCTGTCCTCGTCGAGCAGGCCCTTGACGTACCGGCGCATGTCGAACGCCTGCCGCTCGCTGGCCGGGACCAGCGCGGCCAGATCGGCCTTCCCGGAGGCCGCCACCGGCTCGGCCTTCGGCGGGTCCTGCTGCCAGTTCGCCGGCAGGTACGACAGGTAGCGCTTGACCACGTCGAGCGCCTCGGCCTCGGTCTTGCAGAGGAAGTGCCCGACGCCGGACTCGGCGCAGTGCACCTTGGCCCCGCCCATCGCCTCCAGCGTGGTCTTCTCGCCGGTGACCATCTCGACCATCCGGTCGGAGCCGAGGTACATGCTGGCGTTGCCGTCCACCATGGCGACCACGTCGCAGAACGCCGGGATATACGCCCCGCCGGCCGCGCTGGGCCCGAACAGCGCGCAGACCTGCGGGATCGAGCCGGAGGCGCGTACCTGGTTCCAGAAGATCTTCCCGGCGCCGCGCCGGCCGGGGAACAGTTCGACCTGGTCGGTGATCCGGGCCCCGGCCGAGTCGACCAGGTAGACCATCGGCACGCCGGTCGAGTACGCCCGCTCGATGATCCGGATGATCTTCTCGACGGTACGCGCGCCCCAGCTGCCGGCCTTGACCGTGGAGTCGTTCGCCATCAGGCAGACCGGACGGCCGCCGATGGTGGCCGTACCCGTGACCACGCCGTCGGCGGGTAGCCCATCAGCGGTCGTGTTGGCGGCTGAGCCGGCCGGTTTGCCGCCGCAGGCGTTGGCAAACAAGCCGTCCTCGACGAAGGAGCCCTCGTCAACCAGGAGGGCGACCCGCTCGCGGGCGAAGAGCTTGCCCTTGGCGGCGTTCGCCGCGTGGTACTTGTCCGCACCACCGGCCTTGGCGCGCTTGCGCAGCTGCTCCAGAGCCTCACCGTCGAGCGTCACGCCGACTCCCTCGCCACCCGCGCCTCGTGAGCGCGCCCACCGACCTGAACGATCGTTAGGCTAGCGCACCGTTGCCCGCTCCGGCGAGCCGACCCGCACCCACCCTGGCTGCCAGCAGCGGTCGGACGTCAGCGCCGCGGCACGGCGAGGATGGCGCCTCCGTGAGGTCACCCGCCCCAAAAACCTGCGCAAACGTGATGTCCCAGAGACATGAATACGTCTGTCAGACATCACGCTTGCGAGCCGTATGCCTCATCTGGTCCGGGCAGCTCCGCTCGCCCGGCCGAGCTTGGGACGGTCAGGAGGGGAGGGGGGTGAGGCGGGTGCGCGGGCCGGCGCGGAGGACGCCGCTCGGGAGCTTCTTGCCCACCAGGTTCTCGGCCAGCTCGGCGACCTCGATCAGGGCGTCCAGGTCGATGCCGGTGTCGATGCCCATGTCGTGCAGCATGTGCACGGCCTCCTCGGTGGCCAGGTTGCCGCTGGCCCCCGGGGCGTACGGGCAGCCGCCGAGGCCGCCGACGCTGGCGTCGAACTCGGTGACGCCCAACTCCAGGGCGGTCAGCAGGTTCGCCAGGGCGGTGCCCCGGGTGTTGTGGAAGTGCAGCAGCACCGGGATGTGCGCGTTGCGGTCGCGTACCGCGGTGATCAGCTCGCGGACCCGCCGGGGCGTACCCATGCCGGTGGTGTCGCCGAAGGCCACCCGGTCGGCGCCGTCGAGGACGACGCGGTCGACGATGCCGGCGACCCGCTGCGGGTCAACGTCCCCCTCGTACGGGCAGCCGAAGCTGGTCGCGATGATCACCTCAGCCCGGGCTCCGGCGCCGTGCAGCAGGTCGATCAGCTCGGCGATGTCGTCCAGCGACTCGTCCGTCGTGCGGTTGACGTTGCGCCGGTTGTGCGTGTCGCTGGCCGAGACCACCACCTCGACCTCGGTGAAGCCGGCGGCCAGGGCGCGCCGCGCGCCTCGGGTGTTCGGCACCAGGGCGGAGTAGCGCACCCCGTCGGCCTTGACGGCCCGCTGCCACACCTCGTCGGCGTCGGCCATCTGCGGAATCGCCTTCGGGTGCACGAAGGAGACCGCCTCGATCCGCTTGACGCCCGTGCCGGAGAGCGCGTCGAGCAGGCGCACCTTGGCCTCGGTCGGGATCGGCTCCTCGTTCTGCAGCCCGTCCCGGGGCCCGACCTCCCGGATGGAGACGAAGTCCGGCAGTTCCGCCATAAGGGGTCACCTCACTGTGACGGTCGTACGTGATGGGTGACCTCCAGCATGTCACCCCGACCGGTCAGCGCATGCGGGAGACGATGCCGGTGTCGTAGTCGCCGGAGAGGAACTCCTCGTTCTCCAGCAACTCGGCGAAGAAGGGGATGTTGTTCTTCGGGCCGGCGATCTCGAACTGGGCCACCGCCGCCCGCGCCCGCGCGATGGCCTCGGTGCGGTCCTTGCCGCTGACGATCAGCTTGGCCATCAGGCTGTCGTAGAACGGGGTCACCGTGTTGCCGGCGACGTAGCCGGAGTCGACGCGTACGCCCTCGCTGGCGGGCTCGTTCCAGGTGGTGATCGCACCCGGGCCGGGGAGGAACCGCCTCGGGTCCTCGGCGTTGATCCGAAGCTCGATGGCGTGCCCGCGCGGCGCGAGCGCGTCCGGGTCGAAGGTCGGGGCCAGGCCGGCCGCCACCCGCAGCTGCTCCTCCACCAGGTCGACGCCGTAGACGTACTCGGTGACCGGGTGCTCCACCTGGAGCCGGGTGTTCATCTCCAGGAAGAAAAATTCTTCGGAGCCGGAGCCGTCACCCTCGAAGTCCCGCTGGCGCGGGACCAACAGGCACTCCACGGTCCCGGCGTTGCGGTAGTTGACCGCCTCACCGGCGCGCACGGCAGCGGCCAGGAACCGCGAACGCAGCTCCGGGCAGACCGCCGGGGACGGAGACTCCTCGACCAGCTTCTGGTTGCGCCGCTGCACGGAGCACTCGCGCTCGCCGAGGGCCACCACACGGCCGTCGGCCAGGCCGAGAATCTGCACCTCGACGTGGCGTACCCGGGGGAAGTAGCGCTCGATCAGCACCGAACCGTCGCCGAACATCCGCTCGGCGAACGAGCGGACCTTGTCGTACTCGGTGCGCAGTGCGGCCTCGTCGGCGGCCACGCCCATGCCCATGCCGCCACCGCCGGCTGCCGCCTTGGCCATCACCGGGTAGCCGATCTCCGCGGCGGCGGCGACCGCCGCGTCCAGGTCGGCCGCCGGGTCGGTGGTGCCGGGCGCGACCGGCACCCCGGCCGCCGCCATCAGGTTCCGGGCATTGATCTTGTCACCCATCGCGGTGATCGCGTCCGCGCCGGGTCCGACCCAGATCAGGCCGCTGGCCTCGACGGTACGGGCGAAGTCGGCATTCTCCGACAGGAAGCCGTAGCCGGGGTGGATCGCCTGGGCGCCGGTCGACTTGGCGGCGGCGAGGATGGCCTCGACGTTCCGGTAGCTCTGCGCCGGGTTGGCCGGGCCGACGCAGACCGCCTCGTCCGCCTCGGCCACGAACGGCAGGCCGGTGTCGGCCTCCGAGTGCACCGCGACAGCACGGATCCCCAGCCGCTTGGCGGTCCGGATGATCCGGCGGGCGATCTCGCCCCGGTTCGCGACCAGCAGCGACTCGATCATGCTTCCTCCCGGCGTCCAATAGTTGGGACGGGTGCTAGGGAACCACGAGCCGCAGGTTACTCACGAGTCGGTCGGGGCGAGCAGCGCGGCGAGCGTCGCGCCACGCAGCAGCACGGCTCGGCGCCGGCGGTCCACCTCGCCGCCGAGGAACGGGGTGGAGTTCATCAGGCCGAAGGCGGCGTGGGCGAGCACCCGCGCCTCGCCGGCCGGCAACCCCGGGTGCAGCGCGGTCATCACCGTCACCCACTCCTCGACGTACATCCGCTGGAGCTGGCGGATCCGTCGGCGCGGCTCGTCGGGGAGCCGGTCCAGCTCGTGCAGGTGCAGGGCGATCACCGCCGGATTGGCCAGCGCGAAGTCGACGTGGAAGTCGATCAGCGACTCCAGCGTGCCGCGCGGGTCGTCCGGGTGGTTGGCCGCACGTTCCTGCCCACCGGCGAGCAGTCCCTCGCTGACCGGGATCAGCGCGGCGACCAGCATCGCCTCCTTGCCGGCGAAGTGGTGGTAGAGGGCGGGGCCGGTCACCCCGGCGGCAGCGCCGATGTCGTCCATCGACACCCCGTGGTAGCCGCGGGCGGCAAACAGCCCCACCGCGATCTCCAGGATCTCGTCCCGTCGGGACCGGCGTCGACCCGTACCCGTCGCTCCGTTCGCCGCAGCCCGCGACCGCTGTTCCACCGTCACCTGGCCAGCCTAGACGGCGGACGCGAAACGGTGGAGTCTCGGTTACCCGTCGGTTTCGTCACGCCATCGGCCACCCGGTCGTCCGTTGCGGCCCGCTTGACCCTCGACCGGGTGCAGGTCGCAGGGTCCATCGGCATGACCGCTCCCGCCCTCGGCCGCGACTACCGGCTGCTCTGGTCCGCCGCCGTCTCCTCCCGGTTCGGCGACGCCCTGCGTACGCCCGCCCTGGCCCTGCTGACTGCCACGCTGACCCGCGATCCGCGGGCGATCGCCGCGGTGACCGTCGCCGGGCAACTCCCGCCGCTGCTCCTCGGCCTGGTCGGCGGCGCGTACGCCGACCGCTGGGACCGCCGCCGGACGATGGCGGCGGTGGACGGCGCGCGGGCCGTGGTGGTGGCCGCCCTGGCCGTGCTGGTGGCCACCGGGCGGGCCGGCGTCGCCACCCTGGCGGCTGTCGCGTTCCTGCTCGCCGCCCTCGGCACGCTGTTCGACGCGGCCTCGTTCGCCGTGCTGCCGTCGCTGGTGCCGCCGGCCGCCCTGCCCACCGCCAACGGCCGCCTCCAGGCCGGCACCGCCGTCGCCGGTGGCTTCCTCGGCGCTCCCCTCGCCGGCCTGCTGTTCGCCCTCGCCGCCCCCCTCCCGTTCACCCTCGACGCCCTCACCTTCGCCCTGGCTGCCCTCCTCGCCCTCGCCCTCGCCGCCCCCACCCCGGCTGCGCGATCTTGCACTTGCGGCCCTCACAGAAGTGTCGAGAAGGTGCGTATCGGCGACCACAACTGCAAGATCGGCGGAGGCGGGGGTGGGGGTGGCGGTGGGGGCGGGTCGGTCTGGGGAGAGGCTTGGGCGGGGGTGCGGTGGGTGTGGGGGGATCGGGTGTTGTGGCGGGTCACCCTCGCCACCGCCGGGTCGAACCTGGCCATCAGCGGGCTTCTGGCGGTGCTGGTGTTGTACGCCCTCGAGGTGCTGCGGGTGCCGGCGGCGGCATACGGGCTGTTCGCGGCGGGAGTGGTGGTCGGCGGGCTGGCCGGGGCGCTCGCCGCCGGATCGGTGGCGGGACACTTCGGCACGCTGCCGGCGCTACGCGGCGTGCTGCTCGCCCAGACCCTGGCGCTGGCCGGGTTCGCGCTGGCCCGGCAACCGCTGGCCGGAGGCATCGCGCTGGCCTGCTTCGCCGCCGGCACCACGGTCTGGAACAGCCTCTGGTCGGCGTACGGCCAGCGGCACGTGCCACCGGAACTGCTCGGTCGGGTCGGCGCGGCGCAGCGGGTGGTCGGGTTGGCCAGCGCGCCGATCGGGGCGGCGCTGGCCGGGTTCGCCGGGGAGGCGTACGGGGTGGCCCCGGTGGGCTGGGCGGCGGCCGCGGTATTTGCCCTGGTCACCGCAGGTGCGTGGCGGACATTGCGCGACACCGCCGAGGACCGGGCGGAGCCGGCCGCTCGTCCCTAGTCTGGGAGGAACGGCGGAGGGAGGGCGGGGTGACCCGGCACGACGAGGCGCGTCTCAAGCACCGGCAGCGGCTGCTGGCGGCAGTCCTGCTCACCGCGGCCGGGCTCTTCGACGGCCTCGCCGGGTCGAGCGACCTGGACGACGACCCGTACGTGGTGGGCGACCCCGGAGCGCTGCTCCGCCTCGACATGACCGGCTGGGTGTGGGCGCACCTGGTGCTCGCGGTGCTGATGCTGGTGGCCGGGCTCCTCCTCTTCACCACCCGCCCGTGGCCGGTCCGGCTCGCCGCGGTGATCGCGGGGGCCAGCATCCTCGTCCACGTGATCATGCTTCCGTTCGAAACGGTCTGGGCCGCGATCGTGATCGGGCTGGCGGTGGCGGTACTGCGGCTGCTGTGGGTGTGCCGGCGACAGGGCCCTCGGGCGGACGACGTCAGCCCTGACAGACCCTTCCGGTGAAGGCCGGGTCGGGCAGCCGTTCCCCCCGCCAGACAGGGTTGATGCCCACCGCCAGCGGTGGCGCCTGCCAGGCGGCGGCGACATCCTGGAGCAGGGTGTAATCGCTCTCGGATTTGCTGACCGGCGCCCCTTCAAGGAAGTTCAGCAGACGTTCCTGGATGACCGGCTGAGTCAGCAGGCCGCCGTGTACGGCCGGCATCTCGAAGACCGGCACGCCCGCGTACTTGCCCGGCGGAGCCTCGGTGGCGGTGGTGGTCGGCAGGAACGCCACGATCCGCACGCCGGGGACCGGGCACATCAGGTCGTTGCGGTAGAAGGGCGCGTTGTCAAGGATCGACCGGACGAACGGCTCTTCCGGCCCAATACCGCTCATCGCGATGACGTCGGCGAGGCCGAAGATGGCTCGCAGTTCCCAGCCGGCGGCGACGCCCCAGCCCGAAACCCCGGGCGGCGGGTAGTAGGAGCGACCCGCGTTGATCAACGGGCTGAACATGGCCAGGAGGTCCACCGGCGAGTGCGGCCGGGCGGCCAGGTAGGTCCGGGCGACGATCGCCCCCTCGCTCTGCCCGACCACCGCGACCGGCCGGCCGGTACGCCGGTGCAGCAGCTCCACCTGGGTGTTGAGCAGCGCCACGCTGGACTCGATCGAGCGGAAGGTGTCCCGGGCCCCGAACGGCAGGGACTTGCCCTGGGCATCCAGTCCTCGGTAGGAGAACCACTGCACGTTCGGGTCGACGGGAGGTTGCCCGTCGTAAACGCTGCCGTTTCCGGCTACGAAGATCACCGCGTGCCGGACAGTGGGCGGCAACGGCCGGTCGAGCAGCGCGATCGCCGGTGGCTTGCCCGACCTCCCGGGCAGGGCCGCCAGCGCCGGCTGCACGACGACCGGCACGATGAAGGCAAGCAGGATCGCCAGCGGTGCGGCGGGCACTCGCGCCCAGTGGACCGGTCGGCGCGGCAGCACGGCCGAAAACACGGTGCGCTGCCAGAGCAGCCCGTTGATCGCCCCGGCGATCGCCGCCACCGGTGCCGTCCACCCGATCGGCACCGACCAGACCAGCGCGCCACTCACGGTGAGCACCACGATGTTGAGCAGGGACCAGCCGACCAGCTCGATCGAGGGCAGCCCGCGCCACCAGGTACCCACCACGGCCGCGCGTTGCAGGAACGGCGCGAGCAGGAACAGCGGCAGCAGCGAGGCGAGCAGCAGCCAGGAGAGAGCGACCACCGAGGCGGCGATCGACAGGGCCGCCCAGGGCGACACCACCACGACGATCACCGCGGTCAGCGCGAGGGTCCGCCCACCCAGCCAGCGCAGGCTCGGCCGGGGCACCTGCCGCGGCCAGGCCAGGAGGACCAGCGCGGTGGTGAGCGACGCCCGGAACAGCACGAGCCCGACCAGTCCGATGGCGAAGGTCGACCACGAGTCGTGGTAGACGAACAGCCACCGCAGGTCGTGGTAAGTGTCGTACGGCCAGACCGCGGAGACCTGCGGGGCCAGCCCGTCGGCGGCGCGGAACCCGAACACGTCGAGGACAATGCCCTCGACGGCGGGCGGCGCAGCGGCCACTACGAGCAGCGCCACGAACCGCTTGTCCAGGCGACCCACGCCCCCTCCTCGGCTGCTCCGACGGCCGCTTCCCAGCCTGCCCGGTCGGGCCCCGGCCGCACGGCGCAACGCCGGATCGCCCCCCGGTCGGGGCATTCCGCCGCTGCCGGAACGACGACGCCGTCGGTGGGCCGGTCGAGGCTCAGCCGGCGAGGCCGCCCGGCTGGTCGCCCTTCACGACGGGGGCGCGCACCAGGTTGCCCCACTCCGTCCACGAGCCGTCGTAGTTGCGGACCTGCGGGTAGCCCAGCAGGTGGTGCAGCACGAACCAGGTGTGGCTGGACCGCTCACCGATCCGGCAGTACGCCACCACGTCGTCGGACGGGCTCAGGCCGAGCTGGTCGGCGTAGATGGCGCTCAGCTCGTCGGCCGACTTGAAGGTGCCGTCTTCGTTCGCGGCGGACTTCCACGGCTTGCTCACCGCACCGGGGATGTGCCCGCCGCGCAGCGCGCCCTCCTGCGGGTAGTCCGGCATGTGCAGCATCTCGCCGGTGTACTCGCCGGGCGAGCGGACGTCGACCAGCGGCCGGCCGGCGGCGACGTGCGCCATCACCTGCTCCCGGTACGCCCGGATCGGCGTGTCGTTCCGCTCCGGCACCGGGTACTCGGCGTGCGGTCGGGTCACCTTCTCGCGGGTCAGCTCGCGCCCCTCGGCGATCCACTTCTGCCGGCCGCCGTCGAGCAGCCGTACGTCCGGGTGGCCGAAGAGGGAGAAGACCCAGAGGGCGTACGCGGCCCACCAGTTGAAGTTGTCGCCGTAGAAGACCACCGTGTCGTCCCGGCCGATGCCCTTCGCGGCGCACAGCTCGGCGAAGCTCTTCGCGTCCAGGTAGTCCCGGGTCACCTGGTCGTTCAGCTCGGTGTGCCAGTCGACCTTGACGGCACCCGGGAGGTGACCGGTGTCGTAGAGGAGCACGTCCTCGTCGGACTCGACCACCACGAGCCCCTCGTCGCCCAGGTGCTCGGCCAGCCACTCGGTGGTGACCAGGCGCTGTGGGTTGGCGTACGACTGGAGGCGGGGATTCGGATCGCTCGGCACAGCCATGAGCCCCAAGCTACGCCCGATCCCGGGCCAGCGGCCGGGCAACGAAAACCGGGTGCAGCAAATGCGGCGGGTCGTGCGTGACAGTGACGGAACCCGCCAATCGCAGAGGATCGCTATGACCGTACGGCAACAGACCGGGCCACCCCGGTCCGTGGCAGCGCCGGTGGACTTCACCGACTTCTACCAGGCGCACTTCCATCGGATCGCCGTGCAACTCTACGCGTACCTGGGGGACCACGCGGAGGCGCAGGACCTGACCCAGGAGGCGTTCTGCCGGATGCTGGAACGCTGGCCTCGGATCAGCGCGTACGACGATCCCTCGGCCTGGATCCGCCGGGTGGCCTGGAACCTGGCGACCAGCCGGCTCCGGCGGATGCGTACCGCCGTGCGACACCTGGCCAAGCAGCGTGAGGAGCACGTTCCCGGTCCGGAACCGGACCGGGTGGCGCTGATCCGGGCGCTGGCCACCCTGCCCGAGGCCCAGCGCCGGGCGATCGTGCTGCACCACCTGGCCCACCTGAGCATCGCCGAGATCGCCGAGCAGGTCGGTGCGGCGGAGGGCACCGTCCGTTCCTGGCTGTCCCGGGGCCGGGCCGCGCTGGCCGGCCAGCTCACCGAGACCCGAGCGGAGGGCAACCGTGCCTGACACCGTCATCGAGGAGATGTTCGCCGAGTTCGAGGCGGCGGCGAGGGAGACCTTCCGGCCGCCGGGCGTACCGGAGGCCCAGCGCCGAGTCCACGCCCGCCGCCGGCAGCGACGTGGCCTGCTGGCCGGGGTGATGGCGCTGCTGCTCACCGGGTCGGCCGGCGGCTACCTGGCCGCCCACCGGGGCGACCGGCCGGAGCCGATGCCCACCCCCACCGTCGCCCCGACACCCGTCGGGAAGCTCACCGAACGGAAGGTCGCCCTGCCGGGTGTCCCGGGCAAGCTGACCGGCCTGCGGTTTGTCGACGCCCGCACCGGCTGGGCGCTCTTCGACACCTGCGGCTCGTACGATCCGGACGCCCGCGGTTGCCAGCGAACCATCGCCCGGACCACCGACGCGGGCGTGACCTGGCGACGGACGGCCTTCCCGGCTGCCCCGACCGGCGGGGTGCACCTGCTGCCCAGGGACGACGAGACGCTGACCGTGATGGCGCGCGACCGGTACCTGGTGACCGTCGACGGCGGTGCCACCTGGACCAGCCACCCGCTGAGTTCGCCGCCCGAGGCGACCAGGCGCACCGTGGCCACCTCCGCCGGCCTGTACCTCGGATGCCCCACGGCGATCGTTTGGGTCCGTACCTGCCCTCGGCTGAAGGTCCTCCGGCTCGATGGCGGCGCGCTGCCCCACCAGCCACCGGTGACGTTGCGACAGGACGTCGAGAGTGCCCTCATCGAAGGTGGGGACGGGCGACTCTGGCTCACCGTCCCCGAAGGGGACCGGTTCACCGTGGTAACCAGCGACAACCAGGGCAGCACCTGGCGGAAGCTGCCGGCCGTCGCGGGGGCAGGGAAGCTCATCCTCTCGCCCGACGGCCGCGAGGTCTGGCTGGTGCGGACGGACCGACCGAACGCGGTGTGGCGGTTGGTCGGCGACCGCTGGCAGCAGGGCCCGGGCCTGCCAGACGACACGGACGGGGTCGCCGCCGTGGGCGACGGCATCCTGGCGGTCACCAGTATGTACAGCGGTATGGGCTTCGTGGCCGAAGGCCGCTACGTCGACGTGCCCGAGCTGCGTGACCCGCTGGGCGGCAACTCCAACTACGGCGTCGACGTCCTACCCGACGGCACGGTGCTGCTCACGTCCGGCAACATGCAGTTCCTCGGTACCGGCCGGGGCGTCGACCGGACCTGGGTCTGGGTCTCCTGACCGACCATCCCGAGGGCCCGGTCGGCACCGGCCCTCGGGGCGGTCAGGCACGGCGGTGGACCAGCCGCCCGGCCACAACCGTGGCCAGGCAGGAGCCGTCGTCGCCGAAGACGGCAAGGTCCGCGCGGCCGGCCGGGACCAGCGTCGGCGGGCGGGCCCGATCGAGGACCGCGACGCCGCCGCGCGCCGCGGCGGCCCGGAGCGCCGGATCGGGCAGGTGAGCGGCGAGCACCGCGGCGGCACCGAGCCGGAACAGGGCGTACACCCGCTCGCGCGGGGTGGGAGCGGGCGGCAGCGGCCCGTCGTGCACCAGCGCCGGCCCGAGGATCCCGGCCCAGTGCCGCACCCGCACCCCGGGGTACGCCTCCGTCAGCTCGTCCAACGGCGCGACGGCCTCGACCCGGTCGCCGGAGACCAGCACCGCGTGATCCGGGCGTGGCTCCTCGTCGAGGGTGAGCCGCAGCAGCGGCGCGGCGTGGATCGTCCGCACCGGTCAGTCGACGATCGGCCCGAGCACCGGCCGCTTGGCGGTGACGAGGTCGCCGGAGGAACGGCCGGTCAGCCGCCGCTTGATCCACGGGGCCAGGTGCTGCCCGGCCCAGCGCAGGTCGGTGGCACGGGCGGCCAGCCACGGGGTCGGCGCGGGGCGCGGCGGCACCAGCAGCCACTCCTCGTCGCAACCCACCCCGAGCGCGGTGAGCACCTGCCCGGCGACCCGCCGGTGCCCGGCCGCCGACATGTGCAGCCGGTCGGTGCTCCACAGCATCGGGTTGAGGTAGGTGTCGTCGGCGTACAGGTCGACCAGGATGGCGCCGTGCCGCTCGGCGACCTCCCCCACCACCCGGTTGAGCAGGGCCACCCGGGGCGCCACGAACCGCTGCCCGGGGAGCCGGGCCATCACGTCGGCGAACCGGAAGAGGATCACGTCGGCGCCGCTGCCGCGCAGCTCGCCGATCACCGCGTCGAAGCGGGGGACGAACGAGTCGGCGTCGAAGGTACGCCGCAGCACGTCGTTGCCGCCCGCCGCGAAGCTGATCAGGTCGGGCTTCATGGCCAGGGCGGCCGGCACCTGCTGGGCGACGATGTTCGAGAAGAGGCGGCCTCGGATCGCCAGGTTGGCGTACCCGAAGTCGGGGCCGGCGTCGGCAGCGAGCCGGGCCGCCACCAGATCGGCCCAGCCGCGGTAGGTGCCGTCCGGATAGGAGTCGTTCAGGCCCTCGGTGAAGCTGTCACCCACCGCCACGAAGCTGCGCCAGCGCACCTGTCGTCCCTCCGGCTAATCGCGTTCCCATCGGCGTCGGCCATTCTGGCACCGGAAACGGTCGGCGGGCGCGCCTGCCACGTACGGACGTGGCGCTGCCCACGCCACTGGTGGGCGGAACGGGGCAGAGAATCGGGCACTCGACGGAAATAATGGCGCCCGACCCCAGTCGGAACGGCCCCTGAGTGGATGCGGATCCGACACGTCGGACACGAGCGAGGACGCACGCCATGACCGAGGGACCGTCACCCGTTCCTCCGCCGGGACGCCCCGGACCGTACGCCCCACCGCCCACCGGGCCGCACGCCCACCCCGCCCCGCCCGGGCCGCGCGCCCACGGTGCTCCGCCCGCGCCGTACGGGCCGCCCGCGCCATATGGGCCGCCGGCCTACCCGCCACCGGGCGGGTACGCTCCGCCGCCAGCACCACCGGCGAGGCGGTCCCGACGCGGCCTGTGGATCGGACTCGGCGCGGGAGTGCTGGCCCTGGCCCTGTGCGCCACGGGCGCGCTGGTCGGGCTGAAGTCGTACCTCGACGAGCGGAACGACGACTCGGTCGAAGAGCTCTACGACACGAACCCGATCAAACAGTCGAAGATCGAGTCCTTGCTGGCCGAACACACCAGGGCGCTCACCGACCGGGACGAGAAGACGTTCGTCGCGCCGTTCGACCCGACCGACAAGGACCTGCTCGCGAACCAGACCAGCCGCTACCGCAACCTCAGCAAACTGCCGCTGGCCGACGTCCGCTTCGTCTACCGCCACAAGAGCGCATTCCGCGCGGTGGGCGGCGGGCACGAGGTCGACGTGACGGTGGCGTTCGTGCACCGGTTCGACGGCTTCGACGTCGGCCCGGTCGAGGAGTGGTACCAGTGGACGATCGTCCAGGCTGACCAGGGTGCCCCGCTAAAAGTCATCCGGGCCGGGGGCGTCCCGGATGAGCGCCAGCGGGATGCGACCCACTACCCGGCCCCCTGGGACAAGTGGCGGGACATTCACGTCGAACGGACGCCGCACACGCTGCTGATCGTCGACGCGTCGCTTCGGGCGGAGGCGCAGCGGTACGCCCCGACCGCCGAGCAGGCCGCGGTGGACGACCTGGCCGCCTGGCGGGCTGGCGGGGTGAGCGGCAAGACGCCGCCGGGCTTCGTCATCTCCCTGGTCAACGGTCGGTCCGAGATGGGTTCCCTCTACCGGACCACGAAGGAAACCGCCACCGAGTCCGGGGTCGCGATCCCGGTGCCGCCCGAGGGCGTGCTCGACGGCGACGAGAACACCCCGGCGGTCGGGGCCACCCGGGTGGTGATCAACGCCCGCGACGAGTACTACTTCACCAGGGGAACCCGGGAGCGGCAGCTGAACCTGTTCCGGCACGAGATCGGTCACGCCCTGGTCGGCAAGCTCACCGCCCGGGCCCCGGGCTCCTCTCTCGTGGGCGAGCGGGAAAACTGGGTGGTCGAGGGGTTCGCGGAGTACCTGGGCCACGACCGGAAGCCCTGGCTGACCAGCCCGCGTACGCCCAGCTCCCGGGCCGTTATCCGCCAGATCGGCTACCCGTCCTCGCTGCCCGGGACCCAGTCCTGGGAATTGGAGGGCCGGGTCGAGTACCACTACTGGCTGGGCCACTCGGCCATCGGCTACATCGTCGAGCGGTACGGAGAGCAGAAGATGTTCCAGCTCGTGGTCGAGCACTACCGCAGCGGCAAGCTCGACGATCTGACGCGGGACGTCCTCGGCGTGTCGTACGAGGAGTTCGAGAAGGAGTGGGCCGCCTACCTCAAGGCCAAGGTGCGCTGACCGCCGAGCGAGCCACGACCCAACCGCCGTTGACCCGAACGGAGGAAGTCTCGGTCGAAGGGCGCGCAAATCCTCGCGGGGCCCCAGTCTTAGAAAGCGCCGGATCGAGGAGCAGCCGAAGGAGTGCGCGCCCCATGAGTCAGGAGACCAGAACCGAGCAGGCTGGACGCGCGGCTGGCACCCACCCAGCCCGCCCGAACAAGCTCAGCAACGAAGACGGCAAGATCATGATTGCCGACAACGTGGTGCAGAAGGTCGCCGGTATGGCGTGCCGGGAGGTGGCGGGCGTCCATGCCATGGGTTCCGCCGGCACGCGCGCGTTCACTGCCATCCGGGAACGGATTCCGGGCAGCAGTGGGCCGAACGTTTCGCAGGGGGTCGGCGTCGAGGTCGGCGAGACCCAGGCTGCGGTCGACCTGGACGTCATCGTCGAATACGGGGTCAGCATCGCTGACCTGGGCCGGAACATCCAGCGCAACGTCAAGACGGCCGTCGAGCGGATGACCGGCCTGAACGTCGTCGAGGTCAACATCAGCGTCGATGACGTGCATCTGCCCGAGGCCGATGGCCAACGGCAGGAGTCGCGGGTGTCATGACCGCCATCGTTGGTCAGCACGACGCGGTGGTCGACGGCGTCGACGTGGACGCCGTGGTAGACGCGGTCCGCGCCTGTCCGGACGTGGTGGGCCTGACCTCGGGTTGGCCGGGAGGCCGCAGCACCTACCTGCCCGGTCGCCAGATCGAGGGTGTGGCCGTCGACCCCGACGCCGTGGTGGTCCAGATCAGGGGCCGGTGGGGGGTTACGGCCGAAGAACTCGCCGGTGAGGTCCGGGCGGCGGTGGCGCCACTGGTTGCCGGTCGGCGGGTCGATGTGGTTATCGCCGATCTCGAGGATCCGCCTCCGGCCGGCGCGGATGTTCGCACAGCATGATGGGAAGAGCGACAGCATGAGCAAGTTAATCGGCGTCGTCGTCGGCCTGGCGTTGGGTTTTGCCCTGGCATTCGGCAGCTTCGGTCAGATGCTGATCGTCGCGCTGTTCGCGGCGATCGGCTACGCGGTGTCGAAGTTCTTCGCCGGCGAGGTCAATCTCGCCCCGTACATTCAGGGCCGGCGGAGCAGCCAATGACTGCGATGACCGACGCCGGAGCAGGCGGGCCGGGCCAGCCGACGCACGAGGAGCTGGGCCGGCTGCACATCCACGACCGGGTGGTGGAGAAGATCGCCGCGCGGGCGGCACGGGAGATCGCCGAGGCGGGCAAGGCGACGCCGCGCGTTCTCGGGCGGTCCCTCCCCGGAGCGGGCCGCTTCGGAATCCGCCGTGCCGACCTGGGCGCCGCCGCGAACGCGTCCGCCCACATCGAGGGATCGGTGACCCGCATCGAGTTGTCCATCAGCGTCCGCTGGCCGGCATCCATCCCGGAGGTCACCGCCCAGGTCCGCGACCGCGTCCAGACCCGCGTGTCGGAACTGACCGGGCTACGGGTCCAGGAGGTTGGGATCACCGTCACCGACCTGGTCACCGACCGTGCAACCGGCGGTCGGGTGCGCTGAATCGAGGCCCTGGTGAGAATCACCAACCGTCTGCTCGCGTTCCTGCTGAGCCTCGCGCTGGCCCTCGGTGCCGTGCTCGTGTTGATCGAGATCGTCGCCTACGCGATCGGGGCGAAGCCGATCGTGCTGGACTGGCCCGGCCTGTACCGCTGGGCGTCCGGCACCACCTGGGGCAGCGGGATCGTACGGCTGGTCGGTGTCGTCCTCGCCGTCATCGGGCTGCTCCTGCTCGCCGCGCAGCTCAAACCCCGTCGGCCGGACCGGCTGCGTCTGCAGCCCCTAACCTCCGCCACCGACGCGGCCATCACCCGTCGCGGCCTGGCCCGGACCCTGCGGGACGCGGCCGTCGAGGTCGACGGCGTCCAGGACGCCCACGTCACGGTCGGCCGGCACCTCGTGCGCCTTCGCGCCGAGGTCCACGACGGGGCAGCACCGGCGGTGGACTCCGTGCACGCCGCGATAGCCTCGGCCGCCCAGCACCGCCTCGACGCGCTGCGCCTGGCCACGGCACCGGCCCTGCACGTACGGATCAGGATGGAGGAGCAGCAGTGATGCTGGCCGATCGCGCCAACCGAGCCCTGCTCACCGTTCTCGCGCTGGTCCTGCTCGTCGCCGGCGCCGCGGTCCTCCTCGCCGGTGCCGACGTGTACGGCCGGGATTTCAGCCGGCGACACCTGCTCGACAATCCGGCCGCGCGCTACATCGGTGCCCACGGCGGCTGGTTCTGGCCGGTGGCGGCGGTGGCAGCCGCGATTCTCGCGCTGCTCGGCCTGCGCTGGCTGGCCATCGTCGTCACCACCGAACCCAGCCAGCGGCGCATCAACATCAGCACCGATGGCACCACCGGGCGGACCGTCCTCGACGCCGGTGCCCTCGCCACCGCCGTCAGGGCGGAAATCGAGGACTGCCCGGGCGTGGACGACGTCGGCACCAAGCTTTCGGGCAGCCCGAATGCTCCCAGCCTGGCGCTGAGCGTCACTGCCGATCCCGACGTCGACCTTGCCGCATTGCGCGAGCGGCTCGAAGCCGTCGTCCTGCCCCGGGTCCGCTACGCCGTCGGCAAGCCGGACCTGCCCGTCGTCCTCGACCTCACCTACCCCAGGCGCCGGATCACTCGCGTTAGCTGAGGGCTCGGTGTGAACCGTCGCACGGGTTTGCCTATGAGCCGGGCGAACGCAATGGTTCGATGATCCCCCTGCGGTACGGGCCCCAGGCGACGAAGCGTTCAAACAGTTCACGTGGGGTCGGGCCGTCGTGCGGGTTGAGACGGAACAGGTCGTGGGTGGCCTCGTGGTAGAGCCCGGACAGGTAGATGGCCAGGTCGACGGGGTGGTCGTCGTACTCGACCTTGAGCAGCAGCCGGGCTTCGGCGCACGGCCACGGTTGCCCGCAGGCCCGGCAGACCCACAGCGGCCGGATCGGCAGGTGCGGTGGGTGGCCGGGCGGGTAGGGCCGTGGCCGGGCGGGGTACGGCCCGAGGCGCGGTATCGGCAGCATGGTGACGTGCCGTTCGTAGCCAGTCACCAGCGACCGCCGTTGGCCCGCCAGCGGAGCGCGTTGCGCATCAGGTCCTCCTTGTCGAGTACGGGGTCGGGGCCGCCCCTGCACCGGGGGGTTCGGGGCGGCCCTGTGGCGGGCCGGACGGGGGCCCGCTGCGTGACAGTCTGCTGAGGACAGCACTACGCTCGGAAGGCATCGAAGGCGGCCGGGGGAAGGTCCGGTCGGCTGTTGCGGATGGACGGCGGCGCCGGGCAGCAGGCCGGGAAAATCGTGGAGGCAGCGTGGAGAGTGAACCGACCGCCGAGCTGATCCGGGCACAACTGCGGCGGCTACGGATGAAGGCCGAGCTGAGCCAGGAGGAGTTCGGGAAGCTCGTCCACTTCTCGGGCTCCCAGGTGTCCGCCATCGAGCTGGGGCAGCGGCCGTTCGACCGGTTCTTCCTGAAGCGGGCCGACGAGGTGCTGGACACGGGTGGGCTGTTGACGTCCCTGCTCAAGATGGCCGAGCGCGACGGCCAGCCGAGTTGGTTCAAGCCGTGGTTGGAAGCGGAGCGGCAGGCGCAACAGTTGCGCTGCTACCTGCCCTCCCTCATTCATGGCCTTTTACAGACGGAGAACTACGCCCGCACGATCATCCGCACCGACGACATGATCAGCGACGATGAGGTGGAGAAGCGGGTGTCGGCCCGGATGGACCGGCAGTCGATCCTCGTCAGTCCCGATCCGCCGATGTATGTCGTGGTGCTTGAGGAGGCCGTGCTCCGCCGAGCTGACGAGAGCTTCCGCGGGCTCATGGTGGAGCAGATCGCGCATCTCATCGAGTGCGCCCAGCGCCCGCGCATTCACGTCCACATCATTCCGGCCACCGTCGCCTTGCACGTCGGGCTGGTCGGCCCCTTCTCGCTCGCCCGGAGCCGCGACGGCGGCTGGGTCGGCCACCAGGAGACCCAGCTCGGCGGCGAGGTGGTCGACAAAGATGAGGATCTGGCTATTCTGCTGGCGAGGTGGGAGAGCGTCCGCGGCCAGGCACTGTCTCGCCAGCAGTCGGTCGAGCTGATGAAGGATGTGATGACGTCGTGGAGCTGACCGGCGCCACCTGGCGCAAGTCCACCCGCAGCGGTACCCAGGGCGAGTGCGTCGAGGTGGCCGACAACCTGCCCGGTGTCGTCGGCGTACGCGACAGCAAGGACCCCGACGGCCCGGTCCTCACCTTCGACTCCCCGACCTGGCGCACCTTCGTCGAGCACGCCAAGCGCCACTGACCCGTACCTGGACTGGCGCGCGCCATCGCGGCTGCCGCAGCGTGGCACGCCTCGCTTAAGGGCGAGGACGCTGCGGTGTTAACCAACTTCAACGCCGCGTGAGCCGCAGGTCAGGGCCGGTGGGAGGTGAAGATCCAGTCGAGGCCGTCTTCTCCCTGCGTGTCGAGGTGTTCCGCGCGGTGCAGGCCAGCCTTCACGGCGACTCGTTGAGAGGCTGCGTTCTCGGGGCGGACTCGGGCAATGACGGGATGGTCCGGACGATGGGCGGACGCCCAACCAACAACCGCCATGGCTGCTTCGGTCGCCACCCCTTCGCCCCAGGCAACTGGATCGAGGCGATAGAACAGGTTGAGGACATCCTGGTCCTTCAACCGCATCAGCTTCATGCCGCAGAAGCCCAGGCCGCTGCGGCCGGAATGGATCACCCAGTACCCGAAGCCCCAGCGCTGCCAGTGGTCATCCCACCGGCGGTAGAGGTCTTCCGCGTCGGCGCGGGTGTCGAGCATGTCGGCCGGGTTGTGCGCGCAGGTTCGCGGGTCGCGGTGGACGGCGTGGATCAGGTCGATATCGGCGGGTGTTGGGCGGCGTAGTGACAGCCGCGAAGTCATCAACTCCTCGTTACCGAACCCTCGATCGCGCATGGCGCGAATATAGGCACCTTGATCCACTCCGGATGCGTCACATGGCGGTGTCCCGGTCGGTCGGATACCGCAACGTCGGCGATATGGAGTCGATCATGCCTGACTCGGGGCGAATTGGATCGCCGGAGCGCACCGCCCCCCGTACGCTGCGGCAATGCTGCTGCGCATGTCGACACTGCTGCTCCGGACCCTGCGCGAGGACCCGGCCGACGCCGAGGTGCCGAGCCACCGGCTCCTGCTCCGCGCCGGCTACATCCGCCGCGCCGCCCCCGGTGGGTACACCTGGCTGCCGCTGGGCAAGCTGGTGCTGGACCGGGTCACCGAGATCGTTCGGTCGGAGCTGGCGGCGATCGGCGACCAGGAGGTGCACTTCCCGGCGCTGCTGCCGGCCGAGCCCTACCGGACCAGCGGGCGGTGGACGGAGTACGGCGACGACATCTTCACCCTGGCCGACCGGAAGGGCGCCGAGCATCTGCTCGCCCCGACCCACGAGGAGATGGCCGCACTGCTGGTGAAGGACCTCTTCACCTCGTACCGCGATTTTCCGGTGACCCTGTTCCAGATCCAGACGAAGTTCCGGGACGAGGCCCGGCCCCGGGCCGGGCTGCTGCGCGGGCGCGAGTTCCTGATGAAGGACGCGTACTCGTTCGACCTGGACGAGGCCGGGCTGCAAGAGGCCTACGACCGGCACCGCCACGCCTACACGAAGGTCTTCGAGAAGCTCGGCCTGGACTTCACGGTCGTGCGCGCGATGTCCGGGGCGATGGGCGGCTCGGCGTCGGAGGAGTTCCTGGCCGCGACCCCGGTCGGCGAGGACAGCTTCGTCGGCTGCACGGCCTGCGACTACGCGGCCAACACGGAGGCAGTGGTGACCCGCGCCCCGGCCGCCGGTGACCCCGACGCGCGCCCGGCGATGGAGGTGCACGACACCCCGGAGACGCCCACCATCGCCTCGCTGGTCGAGCTGGCCAACGCCCGCGCCCTCGGCGGCCGGACGGACTGGACCGCCGCCGACACGTTGAAGAACGTGGTGCTGACCGTACGCCGGCCGGGAGCCGAGCAGGCGGACCTGCTGGTGATCGGGCTGCCCGGGGACCGCGAGGTGGACCTCAAGCGGGTCGAGGCGGTGCTCGCCCCGGCCACGGTGGCGGTGTTCGAGGACTGGATGGCTCACCCCGAGCTGGTCCGCGGCTACATCGGGCCGCAGATCCTCGCCAAGCACGGCATCCGCTACCTGGTCGACCCGCGGATTGTTCCCGGCACCGCCTGGCTGACCGGGGCGAACGAGCCGGGCCGGCACGCGGTCGACGTAGTCTGCGGGCGCGATTTCGTCCCGGACGGCACGATCGAGGCCGCCGAGGTACGCCCCGGTGACCCCTGCCCGGCCTGCGCCACCGGCGAGCTGACCATGCGGCGGGGCATCGAGGTGGGGCACATCTTCCAGCTCGGCCGCCGCTACACCGACGCCTTCACGGTCGACGTGCTCGGCCCCGAGGGCAAGCCGGTCCGGCCCACCATGGGCTGCTACGGCATCGGCGTCTCCCGGGCGGTGGCGGCCGTCGCCGAGCAGCACCACGACGACCGGGGGCTGGTCTGGCCGGCGGCGGTCGCGCCGTGCGACGTACACCTGGTGGCGGCCGGGAAGGGGCCGCAGCTCGACGCGGCGCTGGACCTCGGCGGGCGCCTCTCCGCCGCCGGCCTGCGGGTGCTGGTCGACGATCGCACGCACGTGTCGGCCGGGGTGAAGTTCACCGACGCCGAGCTGGTCGGCATCCCGCGCGCCGTCGTGGTCGGGCGCCGTCTCGCCGACGGGTACGTCGAGCTGCGCGACCGGTCCTCCGGCGAGCGCGTCGAACTGCCGGTGAACGGCTTGGTCGAGCACCTGCTCGACGTGGTACGCGGGGCCCACCGCGACCGGGTGTAGCGGACGCGCCACCGGGTACCGCTGTCGGATCGAGCGTTTCGGAGGCCTCATGTACCGGGTCAGCGACGTGATGACCAAGCAGGTGCTCTACCTGCCGGCGGAGACCGCCCTGGACGAGGCGGCCAGGGTGATGAAGGAGTCCGACATCGGCGACGTGGTGGTCACCGACGGGGCGACGCTCGCCGGCATGCTGACCGACCGCGACATCGTCGTCCGGGCGGTGGCCGAGCGGGCCGACCCGGCGACCACCACGATCGGCTCGATCGTGACCCGCGAGGTGGTGATGATCGACCAGCACGCCACGGCGAGCGAGGCGGCCGCCCTGATGCGGGAGCGCAACATCCGGCGGGTGCTGGTCTGCGACAGCGAGCGCAAGCTGGTCGGCATCATCTCCCTCGGCGACCTGGCCATGCGAAAGGAGGGGCCCCTTCTTAACGCCTCCGGTAGAGGAGGGGCCCCCTATTAACACCTCCGGCTGGGCGGCGATGTGCGGCGGATAGCCTCAGGGAATGCCCGAGATGCCGAGCAAGCTGGCCGAGATCGTCGACGAGTTCGCCGCCGCGCCCCGCGACGTGGTGCTGGAGATGCTCCTCGAGTACGCCGATGTCGTGCCGCCCCTGCCGGCCGGAATGGACCGGGCGGAGCTGGAGCAGGTCCCCGAGTGCCAGACCGCCTTCTTCCTGCGCGCCGAGGTCAACCCCGACCGGACGGTGAGCACGGTCTTCGACTGCCCGCCGGAGGCGCCGACCACCCGCGCCTTCGCCGGCATCCTCGCCGAAGGGCTGGCGGGGGCGAGCGCCGATGAGGTGCTGGCCGTCCCGGACGACCTCTACCAGCGGATGGGGTTGGCCCAGGCGATCAGCCCGTTGCGGGTACGCGGGGGAAACGCGATCCTGGCCCGGCTCAAGCGCCAGGTCCGGGAACAGATCTCCTGATCGACGGGTTGTCTCCGGTCATGGAGATCGAGATCTACGCCGACGTCGTCTGCCCCTGGTGCTGGATCGGCAAGCGCCGGCTGGAGCAGGCGCTGGAGTCGTACGACGGCGAGGTGACGGTCCGCTTCCGGCCGTTCCAACTCGACCCGACGCCGGCCACCGAGCCGAAGCCGCTGGTCGAGGCGATGGCCGCCAAGTTCGGCGGCCGGGAGCGAGCCGAGGGGATGTTCGCCCACGTGACCCAGGTCGCGGCCGGCGTGGGGCTCGATCTGCGCTTCGACCACGCGGTGCAGGCCAACACCTTCGAGGCGCACCGGCTGATCCGATACGCCGCCGAGCGGGGCCGCGCCGCCGAGCTGGTCGAGGCCCTCTACCGGGCGCACTTCCACGACGGCGTGGACGTCGGGTCGACGGACGCGCTGGTCAAGCTGGCCGCCGGGGCCGGCCTGGACGAGGCCGAGACCCGGGAGTACCTGGAGTCGAACCTCGGCCGGCGCGAGGTGGCCGTCGACCTGGACACGGCGCGCCAGCTCGGCGTCTCCAGCGTGCCGACCTTCGTGCTGGCCGGGAAGTACGCCGTCACCGGCGCCCAGGAGCCGGAAACCCTGCTCGCCGCCCTACGCGAGGTCGAGCAGCGCGAGACGCCCAAGTGATCACCATCGATATTGTTTCACGTGGAACAAGATCGATGACACTGGCTGGCTAGGCGGGCCTGGCCAGGTCCTCCACCACGATCGCCCCGGGTAGCGCGCCGAGCGCCGGCCCGGGCAGCGCGATCTTGCTGTGCCGTACGCCGGAGCCGATGATCACGTGGGGCGTGGCGACCACCCGCGAGTCGACCAGGATCGACCACTCCTCCGGCAGCCCGACCGGGGTGATCCCGCCGTACTCCATCCCGGTCAGCTCGACCGCGTCGGCCATCGGCGCGAAGCTCGCCTTGCGTACGTCCAGCATCCGGCGGACCACCCCGTTGACGTCGGCCCGGGTGGTGGCGAGTACGACGCAGGCCGCGTACCGGGTCTCGCCACCCCGCTTGCCGGCCACCACCACGCAGTTCGCCGACTCGTCGAGCCCCACCTCGTACGCGGCGCAGAACGCCGCCGTGTCGGCCAACTCGGCGTCGATCGGGGCGACCAGGACGTCGTCGACGTCCACCGGCGCCCCGCCGGGCCACCGCTCGATCGCGTCGGCGACCGGCGGTGCCAACAGGTCCAGCCGGGTACGGGCAGGTTCGGTCTTCAGCGTCCCCATCACGGTTGCGATCCTCGCACCCGCGGGCCGGATCCGCCCCACCGGCGTCCCGACCGCAGCCCACCGGCACGAGAGCCCACCGGCGTCCCGACCGCAGCCCACAGGCGTGCCGATGAGCCCACCGGGTCCCCGCCGAACGTCAACTGCCGGTGAGGAAGGCGTTCTCGCGGACAAAGGTCCGCTCCTGGTACGCCGCGAGCTGCTCGGCCCGGGCCATCTTGGCGCGGTGCGCCTCGACGTCCTCGATGCCGTGCCGGACGCCCAGCCGGATCACGGCGTAGAGGAACACGAAGCCGAACACGTAGAGGATCACCGTGGTGACGAAAACCAGCATGCGGTCACGGTAAGGCGAACATGAGCCGCTGAAGTTTTCATCTTCGGCCCGTTCCCCCATACGTGTCGGCGAGGTAGTCCGCCCAGGTCCGGGTGCCGGTCGGGGTCATGGTGGTGGTGAGTCCGCCGGCCCGCAGCGCCCGACCGAGCCGCCCCGGGATCCGCACCGGCAGCAGCGG
Source organism: Micromonospora sp. SL1-18 (assembly GCF_047921505.1). Lineage (NCBI taxonomy): Bacteria > Bacillati > Actinomycetota > Actinomycetes > Micromonosporales > Micromonosporaceae > Micromonospora > Micromonospora sp. SL1-18. The sequence goes on from NZ_JBLROA010000041.1 coordinate 41,227, forward strand.
GCGACGGGACCGGCGGGCGTGCCGCCACGCCCGTACCGCCTCGTCGAAGCGGAGCACCTGCGGGCCGCCGAACTCCGCGACGGCGTACGACGGGCCGGCGGTCAGCATCGCGACCAGCCGGCTCGCCACCTCCCCGGCGTCGACCGACTGGGCGACCACGGCCGGGTCACCGATCACCGGCCCGAACCGGCTGGCGCCGCGCAGCAGTTCCTCCAGGAACTCCGGGAACTGGGTCGCCCGCAGGATGCTCCACGGCACCGGGCCGGCCGCCACCACCTGCTCGGCCGCGAGCTTGTGCCGGTAGTAGCCGAACGGCACCCGGTCGACGCCCACGATCGACACGTACACCAGGTGCGCCACGCCGGCCCGGTCGGCGGCGACGACCAGCTGGTGAGTGCCCAGCACGTCGACCTCTCGGGTACGACGGGCCGGCGAGGAGGCCAGGTGCAGCACCGCCTCGACCCCGTCGAGCGCCTCGGCAAGCCCAGCACCGGTGGCGAGGTCGACCGCCATCCACTCCACCGTGGAGTCCTCGCGGGGGCGGCGGCTCACCGCCCGCACCGTGAACCCACCGTCCCGCAGTCGCGGCAGCACCTGCTGCCCGAGCCGCCCGCTCGCCCCGGTGACCAGAACCCTCATCGACCGTCCTTTCCCGTGCCCTACCGGAAGGACGAAGCAGTGCCGCCCGTCGTGACGGCAGGAGGTGGTGCCTCCCGCACGCCGATCCTGGCCGCCGTGCACGGGCCCGCGAGGCCGATCCGCCCGGCCCGAGGTCGACCGGCCTGTCCCGGCGAGGCCGGTCGACCAGCGTCGGGCTGGGCGAGGCCGGTCAGGGGACTGCCCGGCGTACCACCACCCGACCGGCGAGCAGCACGCCGATCAACCCGCAGCCGGCCGCCACGGCCAGGGTGACGGCGTAGCTCGCCGGGCCGGGGGCCGGCCTCGCCGCCAGCACGGCGCCGGTCAACGCCAACACGGTGGCGGCGGCCAGCGAATCGCCGAGTTGCAACGCCGAACTGTTGCGACCCTGCTCGTCGGGCGCGGAGAGGGCCAGGGTGAGTACCGACAGAGACGGATAGAGCAATCCCATGCCCATGCCGGCCACGGCCCAGGCGACCACCACCAGCGCCACCGGTACGCCCGGCAGCACGGCCAGCGCGACGCCGGCCGTACCGGCGGTGATGCAGCTCAGCCCGGCCCGGGGCAGGGTGGCGACGGAGCGCGGCGTGGCCAGCCGACCCTGGAGCCACGAGCCCATCGACCAGGAGACCGCGCCGACGGTCAGCACCAGGCCGGCCGCGGTCGGCGAGAGGCCGCGTTCCCGGGAGAGCATCAGCGGAAGCACCACCTCCGCCCCGGCGAACGCCGCCGACGCGAGGCCCCGCAGGCCGACCACCGTGGGCAGGCCCCGCCCAGCCTGCAGGAAGCCCGCCGGCAGCAGGCGCGGGGCGCAGGCCAGCAGTCCGGCCAGCGCCACCGCCACCATTACGGCGGCAGGCACGCCGCGCTGCTGCCCCCCGTGGTGCAGCAGTGCGGCGCTGGCCCCCGCCCCGCAGGCCCAGGCGATCCGGGCCAGCGCGCCGGCCGGCGGACGGGTGGGGACCGCCGCGCCCAGCGCCCGCAGCCCGGGCTGGATCAACAGCACCGCCGGCACCGCGACCACCGGCACCGCCAGGAAGACCCAGCGCCAGCCGAGGTGCTCGACGATCAGGCCAGCCAGCGCCGGACCGACCAGCGACGGTACGACCCAGGCCGCCGCGAACGCGGCGAAGACCCGCCGCCGCAACTCCTCGGGGTACGCCTTCCCGACGATCACGTACAGCGCCACGGAGAGCAGACCCGACCCGAAGCCCTGCACCACCCGGCCGGCGACCAGCACACCCATCGTCGGGGCGGCACCCGCGACGGCGAGCCCCACCACGAACCAGGCCACCCCGTGCGACATCGGCTGGCGCGGTCCCCGCGCGTCGCACCAGATGCCGGAGACGACCATGGCCACCACGCCGGCGGCGAACGGGCCGCCGAAGGCGAGCGCATAGAGGGTCAGCCCGTCCAGGCTGCGGGCGACCGTGGGCATCGCGGTGCCCACGGCGAGGGCTTCGAACGCCAGCAGCGAGACCAGGGCGACACTGCCCACGGTCATCGCGCGCAAGCGCGGCGAGTACAGGTTGGCGGGTGGGGCCGCCGGCGCGGCGGTGGTGGTCACCGGCGTTCCGGCGTACGTGCGGTCGACATGGGCTCAAGCTTGGGACCTCAACCCGGATTGAGGTCAACCGTGAGCCTGGTCTCGTCAGGCCGACTCCAGCGCCTCACCCAGTCCCCGGACCACGCCGGAGAGGTGCTGGTCGGCCAGCAGATGCCCGGCCGTGATCACCAGAGCCAGCGGCCACTCGATCACCTGGAGGGCGGCGAGCACGCCCAACCCGGCGTAGTAGGCCAGCTTGTCCGGCGGGGGTATCGCCACCTCGCCCAGCACCGGGATCTCCACCCGCCGGCAGTACGCCGTGATCATCTCGTGCGCCCCGCCGAGTTGTCGCGTCAGGGTGCTCATGTCGCCTCCCCGGTTCTGGATGACACATCGACCTCCGGGTGGGCATTCCACCGGCGATCCCGTCCATGCCCCGGTAGCGCGGAAACTTCCCCAGCCCGGGGGCATAACGGACGCGACGCCGGGAAAGTCGGCCCCCGGGACGAACGCGGGAGGCGAGATGGCGTACGGCGGATGCGGCGACCGGCGCACCGGGGAGCGGGGCCGGCGGCTCGGCCGTACACCTCGATGACCTCGCTGGGCCGGTACGCCGGCCTCCTGTTGTCGGCGACGGCAGTGCCGGACGCCGTCGCGCGGGTCGCCCGTACCGTCGTCACCACCGTGCCCGGCGCGGCCCGGGCGGGCGGTGCCGCCGTGGGAGGCGCGGCCCAGGCCGCCGTGCCGCACAGCGTCACCGAGGCCGCGGGAAGCGTGGGTACGGCGGCGACCCGGCTGGCCCGGCTCGTCGGGCTGACCCGACGCCGGATCTGGACCAAGGACGGTCGGCACCACATCGAGGTGCACGGCGTCTGCCAGGACGGCGGGGACCAGCTGGCCCGCCAGGTCGAGGAGGCGCTGGAACGGATGCCCGGGGTGGCCTGGGCCCGGGTCAACGCGCCCTCCGGCCGGGTGGTGGTGGCGGTCGAGGAACCGAAGCCGAAACTACGCGAGCTGATCGCCACCGTCGCCCGGGTCGAACGGGTGTGCCCGCACGAGCCGAGCCCGGAGATTCCTCCGCCGCACCCACCGGAGGAGGGCCCACGTACGCCCCGGACCCTGGGTGGGCTGGCCTCGGACGCGCTCGGCCTGACCATCTCGGCGGCCACCCGGATCCTGCCGCTCACCCCCGTCCCCGGTGAGGTGTCCGGCCTGCTCACCGCGATCGACCTGCATCCGAAGCTGCACGCGCTGGCCGGCAAGGGGCTGCGCGCGGACCCCCGCGCCGACGTACTCTTCCCGCTCGCCGAGGCGGTCGTGCAGGGCCTCACCGGGGGCTGGGCCGGGATCGTCCTGGACGGCGCGCAGCGGGTGGTGCAGTGGGGCGAAGCGCGGGCCCAACTCGCCGCCTGGAGCAGGGCGGAGCCGCGACTGACCGGGACGCCGGAGCGGGCGGTGGCCCGGGTGCCGAACTGGCAGCGCCCCTGCCCGGTGCCCGACGGCCCGGCGGAACGGTACGTGACCAGGATGCTCGACACCGGGGTGGCGGCCGGTGCCGCCGCGCTGCCGGTCGCCGGCCCCAAGCGGGCCGCCGCGCTGGCCCTCTCCTCGCTGCCGAAGGCGCCGGGGAGCGGACGCGAGGGATACGCCGCGCAGCTCGGCCGGATGCTGGCCCGACGGGGCGTCATCGCGATGGACCGCAGCGTGCTGCGGGTGCTGGACCGGATCGACACAGTGGTGCTGGACAGCGCCGTCCTCGGCTCGGACCGGGGTGTGCTGGCCGACCTGGCGCCCCTGCCCGGAGCGGACACCGCGCAGGTCTCCGCCCGCGCCTTCGCCCTTTTCGACCCGGCCGCCCCCGGCGCCCTGCACGAGGCCGACGGCTGGCGGCTCGGGCCGCTGGATCGGATCGACGCCGACGACCCCGGGGACACCCCGGACAGCCGCCGCCTCCGGGAGAGCGGGAGTCCGCTGCTCGGCCTCGCGGCCGGCGACACCCTGGCCGCCGTACTCCGGGTCGAGCCGGAGCCGGCCCCCGGCGTGGACCTCCTGCCCACCGCCGCCCGCCAGGCCGGCCTGCGGCTCGTGATCGCGAGCGACGACGACGAGCGGTACGGCTTCGCGGACCTGGTCGTGCCCGGCGGCCCCCGCCTCGCCGAGTCGGTACGCGCCCTGCAACGCGACGGTGCGGTCGTCATGGTCGTCTCCGGTGACCGCGCCGGGCTCGGCGCCGCCGACTGCGGGCTCGGGGTGGCCGCCCCGGACGACCTCCCGCCGTGGGGCGCGCACCTGCTGGTCGGCGACGACCTGCGGATTCCCGCCCTACTGGTCGACGCCACCGGGGTGGCACGCCGGATGACCAGGCAGAACATCCGGATCGCGATGGCCGGCAGCGGCCTGGGGGCGCTGAACGCGTTCACCGCCGCCCCCGCGCAGCTGCCCGGCCGGACCTACGGCGCGATCAACGGCGCCGGCGCGATCGCCTTCGCGCACGGTGTGTGGCGGGCCCGCCGGCTGCCCGACCGGACCCGCACGCCGGTGCCCGCGCAGACCGCCTGGCACCTGATGCCGGTGGAGACCGTGCTGGACCACCTCGGTACCGACCCGGCCGGGTTGACCGGCGCGGAGGCCGCACGCCGTCGACGGGCCGCGGCCGGCGACGGCGGCGGCCCGGCCGGGCTGCTGCGCATGTTCGTGGACGAGTTGGCGAACCCACTCACCCCGGTGCTCGCCGCCGGGGCGGTGCTCTCCGCCGCGTTCGGCTCGCTGGTCGACGCGGCCCTGGTCGGCGGGGTGGTCGGCGGTTCGGCCCTGATCGGCGCGGTGCACCAGCGAAACACCGAACGGTCCCTGGCCGAGCTGCTGTCCCGTTCGGCGGTGACCGCCCGGGTGCTGCGCGACGGCGCCGAACAGGTGGTGCCCGCCGAGGATCTGGTGTGCGGGGACGTGATCGCGGTGGGCCCCGGCGACGCGATCCCGGCCGACTGCCGGGTGCTCACCTCTGACGGGCTGGAGGCCGACGAGTCGTCGCTGACCGGCGAGTCCCTGCCGGTGAGCAAGACCCCCGAACCGGTGGTGGCGGCGGCCGTCGCCGAGCGGCATTCCATGCTGTACGAGGGCACCACCGTCGCCGCCGGCCACGGCACCGCCGTCGTGGTGGCGACCGGCGAGGAGACAGAGGCGGGGCGGAGCCTCGCCATGGCCCGGCAGGCCCCGCCGCCCAGCGGAGTGGAGGCTCGGCTCGGCAAGCTGACCAGCTCCGCCGTGCCGCTGGCCGCCGGCTCGGCGCTCGCGGTGGCCGGGGCGGGGCTGCTTCGGGGCGTACCCCTGGCGGAGACGGCGGCGACCGCCGCGAACCTGGCCGTCGCCTCGGTGCCGGAGGGGCTGCCGTTCCTGGTCAGCGCCGCCCAGCTGGCGGCGGCGCGGCGGCTGGCCGAGCACGGCGCCCTGGTCCGCAACCCGCGGACTATCGAGGCACTGGGCCGGGTGGACGTGCTCTGCTTCGACAAGACCGGCACCCTCACCGAGGGAAAGTTGCTGCTGGCCGGGGTGGGCGACGGCAGCGACCGGTACGCCCCGCCGGACCGGCTGGACGAGCCGCTGCGGCTGGCCCTGGCCGCGGCGCTGCGCGCCACCCCGGCGGCGGCCGACCCGGACGAGCTGCCCCAGCAGACCGACCGGGCGGTACGCCGGGGTGCGGGAAGCGCCGAGGTCACGGAGCAGATCGGCGCGGCGGACTGGGTGGCGGTGGGCGGGCTGCCGTTCGAACCGTCCCGCGGCTACCACGCCACCGTGGGACGGACCGCGGACGGGCTGCTGCTCAGCGTGAAGGGCGCGCCCGAGTCGGTGCTGCCGCGCTGCACGATCCTCCGGAGCGGGGACGACGAGCCGCTCGACGAGGCGGGCCGGAACGCGGTGCACGCGATGCTGGCTGAGCGGGCCCGGGCCGGGCACCGGATCCTCGCCGTCGCCGAGCGCCGCGTGGACCAGGAGACGGTGACCGACGACCAGGTCGACGACCTGGTCTTCATCGGCTTCCTCGCCCTCGCCGACGGGGTACGGGAGAGCGCCAAGCCCGCCGTGCACCGGATCCGGCAGGCCGGCGTGCACACCATCATGATCACCGGAGACCACCCGGCCACCGCCGAGGCGATCGCCGCGACCATCAGCCCCGACCACGGCGAGCAGCGGGTGGTCACCGCTACCGACCTGGACCTGCTGGACGACGAGGCACTGGCCGAGCGGCTCATGGCGACCGACGTGGTGGCCCGCTGCACCCCGGCCCACAAGGTACGCATCATCCAGGCGCTGCAACATCGGGGCCGTACGGTGGCGATGACCGGCGACGGCGCCAACGACGCGCCGGCCATCCGGCTCGCCGACGTGGGCATCGCGCTCGGCCAGCGCGGCACCCCGGCGGCCCGCGCCGCCGCCGACCTGGTGGTCACCGACGACCGGCTGGAGACGATCATCGCCACCCTGGTCGAGGGACGGGCGATGTGGTCGTCGGTCCGCCACGCGCTGAGCATCCTGGTCGGCGGCAACCTCGGCGAGATCTCGTTCAGCGTGCTGACCGCCGCGGCCACCGGCCGGTCCGCGTTGAACGGACGGCAACTGCTCCTGGTCAACCTGCTCACCGACCTGGCACCGGCGCTGGCCATCGCGGTCCGCCCGCCCGCCTCCGACCGGGCCGACCACCTCCTGCTAGAAGGTCCGGACACCTCCCTCGGCGGGACGATGACCCGGGAGATCGCGCTGCGGGCCGGCGCCACCACGCTGGGCGCGACCGCCGGCTGGACGATGGGCCGGTGGACCGGTAGGGAACGGCGGGCCGGGACGATCGCGCTCGCCTCGCTGGTCGGCACCCAGCTCGGCCAGACCGTGTTGGCCGGCGGCACCAGCCCCACCGTGCTCGCCTCCACCGCCGCCTCGATTGGCGTACTGATCGGGGTGGTGCAGACGCCGGGGCTCAGCCAGTTCTTCGGCTGCACACCCCTCGGCCCGGTGGGCTGGACGATCGCCGCCGGCTCCGCGCTCGGCGCGACCTTCGCCAACGGCGCACTCACCCGGCTGGTCGACCGCCTGCCGCAGCGCTGAAAGGAGGGGCCCCCTATTAACGCCTCGCGTTGTAAAGGGGCCCCCTATTAACAGGGAAATCCCCCGCGTAAACCGGTCGAGTCCGGCGCCACCCGGCGGCTAGGGTGCTGCCGTGCCGTCCCCGCGTCTCGAGAAGATCACTACGGACAACATCGCGGCCGCCTGCGCGATCACCGTCCGTCCCGACCAGAAAAACCTGGTCGAGCCGGTGGCGCGGTCACTCGCCGAGGCGTACGTCCAGCCGGACGTCGCCTGGCCGCGGCTGATCGTCGACGGCGGCCAGGCGGTCGGCTTCCTGATGGCCTTCCTCGACATCCAGTGGCGGCCGGAGGATCCGACCGATGCCCGCTCCGGGCTGTGGCGGCTGAACATCGCCGCCGACCAGCAGGGCCGGGGATACGGCCACTTCGCCGTGGCAGCGGTGGCCGAGGAACTGCGCCGCCGGGGCGCCGACCGGCTGATCACCACCTTGGTCCCCGGAGCGCACGGCCCGGAGCGCTTCTACCGCCGCCTCGGCTTCCGGCTCACCGGCGAGCACAGCGCCGACCAGGTGGTCGGCGAGCTGACCCTGTGACGATCAGTGCCAGGTGGCGGCGGCCCGCCGCAACCGGTCGTTGATTGCCCGCCCCACCCCGCCGTCCGGGACCGGCTCGGCGACGATCTCGGTCACCCGGGCCGCGTCCAGCCGGTGCAGCGCGTCGAACAGCCGCGCGGCCGCCTCGGTCAGGTCACCCTCGGGCGACAGTACCTCCACGGCCGCCCAGGCACCCGCCGCCGGGCGCTCCCGGAAGGCCAGGAACCCGCGCCGGCCACCGTCGCCGGGCGCCGACTCCGCCGCCCCCACCCGCAACGGGGTACGCGGGGCGTAGTGCGCGGCCAGCGTGCCGGGCGCCACCGGCTGGCCCGAGCTGCCCGGTCGTACGTCGACCGGCCCGACCGCCTCGACCAGCGCCTCCACCGGCAGCGCGCCCAGCCGGAGCACCACCGGTCGTACGCCCCGGGCGTCCACGATGGTCGACTCGATGCCGCACCGCGTCGGACCGCCGTCGAGCACCACATCCACCGCGCCGCCCAGCCCGGCCACCACGTGCTCGGCCCGGGTCGGGCTGAGCTGCCCGAACCGGTTGGCGCTGGGGGCGGCCACCGGCACCCCGGCGGCCGCGATCAACGCCCGGGCGGACGGCTCGTCCGGCACCCGGACCGCCATGGTGTCCAGGCCGGAGGTGACGATCGGCGGGATCACCGCCGGCCGATCCACGATCAGCGTGAGCGGGCCGGGCCAGAAGCGCTCGACCAGCGCGGCGACCGCCGGCGGCACCGCGCCGACCAGGCGGGGCAGGTCGGCGGCGTCGGCCAGGTGGGTGATCAGTGGGTCGAAGTTGGGCCGCGCCTTCGCCTCGAAGATCCGGGCCGCCGCCCGGGCATCGAGCGCGTTCGCGCCCAGCCCGTAGACCGTCTCGGTGGGAAAGGCGACCAACCCGCCGGTACGCAGGACGGCAGCCGCCTCGGCGACGCCGCTGGCCGCCGGCAGGACGCGCGGGGATCCGGAGCTCACGCCCCGACGCTAGCCTGCCGCCGTACGCCGGCTCCGCCGGGTCGGCCCAGTGACGGCCTCGGCGTACCCTCGTCGTGCTGGCGTTCGACCGGTAGACGACCTCGGGTGGCCGCGCGGGTAGGGTCCGGGACATGCCGGAGTGGGTCCGCCTTCAGTTGGACATCGATCATCCGCGATAGCCATGAACCGACGGCTTGGTTTCGTTGACCAGGTCGCCGGATCTAGCCCTGCGGTAGCACCTCGTCCATCGACGATGCCCCGGCAACCCGGTATACCGCAACGGCAGCGCTGAGCGGCAGAGCCGCGTACACGTGCGGGAAATTGCCGCCATCGGCGGCATCCTCCCAGCGCACGGACTCGCCGAGCAGCTGTGTGTCGAGAGCGACGACCACAAGCGCTGGCTCCTGCTCGAATACCCGCATGGCCGTAGCGCCCACTTGTTCCCGGGAGGAGCAGTGGATGAAACCGCTGCTGCGGTCGAACGGCGAACCGTCGAAACGCCCGGTGGTCTCAAACTCAGCCCACTCGGCAGGCAAGAGGATCTTGTAGATCAGCACCGCATTACGGTTACAGGTGGACGGGCGAGCGTCTAGACAGGCTGCCCGCTTGGCCCGCCGCCCGCTGTACAGCCCAGACTTCTTCGTCCCGAACGCGGGTTCGCAGCATCATCGGGATGGTTAGCGCCGGAGCAGGACGGACCATCCCGCCGCACTCATGACGAGAAGCAGTACCACTGCGAACAGGGCCCGTCCGACCGCCTGGGGCATGGGGATGAGAAACGGTGCCTGCGCGACGAGCATGCTCGCACCGAGCAGGGCGAGAAAGCCACCGTGGCGGACGGGCTGGGATCGCTGGCTCGCCGGCAGGCGCGCGACCCGTACCCAGGCCAGAGGAAACCGTCGCGTCACCGCGACACGCACGCCGAGGATGACCAATACAAGGCCGAGGACCACGCTGACGAGAGGCAAGGCGATCCACACCGGCTCCGGGTCATCCACGCTCATGCGACCAATCATCCAAG
>NZ_JBLROA010000042.1:0-50220 GCF_047921505.1 Micromonospora sp. SL1-18
TGGCCACCGATTACCCGGTTCGCACCGGCAGACACTGCCCTTTCCTGCTCCACGCCCACTTGGTCTTGTCACGAAGCACCAAGCACGGGTCTTCACCGACGAACACCTGCGCTACCTCGAACAAGTGATGCGCCAGGTATGCGAACAGTTCGAGTGCGAACTGGTCGAGTTCAACGGCGACGACAACCACATCCACCTACTGGTGAACTTCCCGCCCAAGGTGGCCCTGTCCAAACTGGTCAACTCCCTCAAGGGCGTATCCTCCCGCTACCTACGCCGCGACTACCCCAACATCCGCCGCCACTTCTGGCGCGGCACCCGCCTGTGGTCCGGCTCCTACTTCGCCGGCACCATCGAAGGCCCACCCCTGTCAGTCCTGCACCAATACATCGAACAGCAGAACCAGCCGGGTTAAAACACGCCCGGGCCTTGGCGACCCTCCCGCACGGGCCTTCACCCCCGGCCCTAAACGGCGGAGCACTGCCCCGCATCCTGGTAGAAGCGGCTGGGCTCGACGACCGGCGGGTGGGCCGGGGACACATGGTGGCCCCGACCCACCCGTGTTTCTATGTGCTCGGCGTGGCGCCGCCGGCCCGCTCCGCGTCAGGGCGACCCCATTTGACGGTGACTTCGAGGTTCCCCGATATGCCGGTTCGCGCGATGATGGCACCGACCTCGGCATCCAACTGGACGCTGAACTTGATCTCGACCTCGTCCGGCTCGTGCACCATCCCACGGAACTTGTCTAGGGCGGCGGACGCGGCGTCGCGCACGTCGGTCAGGGCGTTGGCGAAGGACAGTCCGGCGTCCTGGATGAGTTTTCCCGGCTTGCCCGCTGGCTGTACGCCCTTTTTCTCATCGACCTCGACGAGCACCGAGCCGCCGCCGTCAAGGTCGAATCTTGCCAACTGGGTCACGTTACCGATTTCCCTTCAGTGGGTTGTACGGCGGGCATGGCGGCTATCGCGGCTCGGCGCACACGGTCGCCGGGTCCCACCAGTACTTTCGGGTCGCCGTCCCGCCGCTCGCCGTCCCGCCGCTGTCGCGCAGTGCGGCGAGTCTGACGGTGTCGAGCCGGCTCAGCAGGTGTTCGGGCGGTGCCGTGCGTCTGCTGTCCAGGCCGATCAGGTACTCCACGATCGTGCGGTAGAGGGCGGCGGTCACGGCCGGCGGCATCAGGTCCGAGGCGTCGAAGCAGAGGGTCGCCTGATCTGGATGGCCGCACCAGTCGGGGCCGTCATCGCAGGCGACTCCGGCGAGAACGGCCGCGATGTTCCGGCTCGCCGGGGTCGTGTAGACCGCGTCGGGGCCGGCGCGCTCGAATTTGTTCACGGAGAAGACGGTGCCTCGGCTGTTCTGGGGCCAGATCTGTTGGGCCTCATCACTCGCCAGGTACCGCAGCAGCTTGCGCGCCGGCTCCGTGTTGTTGAACATGCCCGCGAGGTTGGCCGACACCTCCCACCTTCGTCCCGGCCCGCCGGACGAGTCGGGAAACGGCACGACGTCGACAGCGTTGGCCGGGTAGCCGGCCAACGCGAAGGATCCTTGGTGGTTCGCGGCGCACTGCGGTGTCCTGCCGGCCCGGTCGGGGTCGGCCAGGTCGCGGTCGGCCTTGCCGAAGTTGGTGAGCAGCGCGGTGCTCAGGCCGCCGGGCACCGCGCCGGATGCGGTCAGCCGGTCCCCCCAGGCCTTCCAGGCCCGGCTGACGCTGGGGTCTGACCATCGCATGGCGCCGGAGGCCCATTGCCGATACGTGTCCGTGGCCAGCTTTGGGTCCGTGGACCCGTTCGCGTCCGGCGGGTGCAGCAGCAGGTCCTCTACCCAGTCGGTGCCGGGCCAGCCGGACGCGGGGGTGGCTTCCATGCCCAGGCACCATGGCTTTCCCTTGAAATCGGACCAGTTCGATGGCCGCTTCGGGAACTGGTCGGTGCGGTACCAGATGAGGCTTTTGAGGTCGGCTTTGATGGTGAGGCCGTACTGTTGGTCGGTACCCAGCTTTTCCAGCGTCTGCCACTGTTCGCTGCGGGTTGCTGGCGCCTCCAGCACCGTGTCCAGCGGCTTGAGGCCGTACCCGACGTAGCTTGCCAACTCTCCCGGGCTGGACAGCACCGCGATGTCGGGCGGGGATCCGCGCTGTACGGCCGAGGCGAGGACCTCGCTGACGGCGCGGGAGCCCGTGTACCGGACCTTGATGTCGGGGTTGTGCTCCTCGAACTTGTCCAGCACGGCTCGGAACTGGTCTTTTTCGTCCTCGGTCCATGGCACCAGCACCGAGACGCTGCCACTGCCTCCGCTGGCGCAGGCGCCCAGGCCCGTGGTCAGCAGCACGGCGGCCACCGCGGCGGCGGCGCGTACGTATCGTCTCGGTTCGAAAGTCATCTCGATCGGTACCTGTACTCGTCGATCCGTTTACGGAAGCCCAGCACCACGAGCGCGATGATGCTCAACGCCGCCGCGAGCACCAGTGCTTGGTTCAGGTTGGTGTTGGCGGCACCGGCTGCGAGCGCGTTGGCGGCGTGCAGGTCGTTTCCGGGGGACAGGGCGGCTGGCCGGGCGCCGCAGCCGATGTTCTGGTTCGCCGCTCCGAAGCTGCTGGCCGGGGTGGGGCATCGGGCGTCGGTCGTCTGCGCGCAGCCGCCCAGCACGGCGGAGTTCAGTTGCCGCTCCACCTGCTGTGCGGTGCTGGTCTGCTCGTCCTTCCAGCGGGCGGCGGCGGCATCGGTGGTGCGCCAGGCGTTCGACACCTGTTGTCCGTGGTGGGCCGTGACGGCCATGCCGGCCACGAGTCCGAGCAGCAGGATCGTGGCCAGGGCCAGCCATGGGTGCACTCGGCGGCGGAAGCGGCGGCTCAGGTAAAGCTGGGCGAGCACCAGCAGCGTGAGCAGGGCGGCGGACGGTAGCGCCCAGGCGAGGATCCACCATCCGCTGGTGCCGCCGAGGCGCAGTTGCCCCTCCAGCGCCTGTTTCTCGGCCTCGTAGAGCTCGTCGAGATGGTGCAGGATGCCTGCCTTCGGGTCGTGGAGCAGACGGAAGGCGTACCACAGGTAGACGGCGCCGAGGGCTTGGTTCTGCCGGTACGCCGCGTCGGCCTGCTCGATGAGGCCGGTGTACGTGACGAGCAGGCCGTTGACCAGTTGGACCGTCTGGATGGCGTCGTCGCCCGCCACGTTGTGCTGGGCGACCTGGGCGAGGCTCTGGTTGGCGACGGAGATCTGGTTCTGGTATTGCTCGCCGGGTCCGGCCACCCGAGCACCGCCGCTGGCGAAGCTGCACACCGCGCTCGCATCCGCTTCGATCAGCGCTCCCTGGGCGGCGCGTACGGCCACGATGGAGGGTGCGCCGTGGGTGTGGAATTCGCTGGCGGTGCCGCGCAGCGCCAACCCCGCACCCACCGAGATCAGCAGGACGGCCGTTGCGGCAGCGATGAGCGCGGCGAACCACCGCCGCAGCGCCAGCCGGGTCGACGAGGTTCCGCTCACGTCCCCACCCCCGGTGCGGGTCGGCTGCCGAGCCGCGTGTTGCACTGTTCGCAGAATGCCGCTCCGGCGGGCGCCCGCCGTTCGCACTTGGGACAGATCTGCTCGGGCCCGGTCGGTTGATCCGGGCGATCGGCGGTGGGGTCGTCGTGCGGGCGTGACGTGTGGGAAGCACCCACCTGTGCCGTGTGCAGCCAGATGGGTTGGATACCTTCCTTGATCCGTACCTGGCCGGTGGCGGCGTCCGTGATCTCGACGAGGCGCTCCAGGACGGCCATCGCCCGCTGGTCGTGGTGGGTGGCCGCCCACCGTGCGGCATCGCCCCATTCGGCCTGCGCGGCGGCCGGGTCGCCGCGTTCGTAGGCTCGGCACCCGGCGGCGATCGCGTGCTGGAACCCTTCCCAGCCCAGGTAGTGCGCCACGTCGGAGTCCACGACGCTGGACGCGATCCGGTCGTGGGTCCAGTGCACCAGCACCGGCACCGGGTCGGTCTGCCTGCGGTCCTGCAGCAGTAGGTCGACGCGGGCCACCCGGAGATCCTCGAATTCCGGGCTGTCGCCCCGGTCGAGGTCCAGGCAGAGGTGGTAGGCGCGTACGTCGCCGGCGCCCCAGGAACCGGTGGAGAAATCCGCGGCACGCGCGCCGATGGCCGCGGTGGCGTCGGTGAGGGCGGTCTCGGTGGGATACACCTGCTTGATGAAACGCAGGCGGGCCTGCGGTGTGGTGCTGATCCGGAGGCGTAGGTCGGGGATGAGCTTGCGCAACGCGGCTTGCATGGTGGCCTCGAAGTCTGCCCGCAGCTCGGATTCGGCGGTGACGGCGCGGGCGGCGCCGCGCAGCACCGAGGTGATCCGGAGCAGTTCGTCGGCGTGCCAGTCGTCTCCGATGCCACGGGCGTCGCAGACGAAGTGCCCGGCGCACTCGTCCAGCGCGGTGGTCAACTGCGCCGCGGTCTCGTGCTGGTTGTGGCCGTCGGTCAGCAGCAGCGCATGGCGCACGGCCGACGGGTACGGCTCCATCAGCCGCCGGGTGTGGCTCAGCCAGGAGCCGATCGCGGTTCCGCCGTACGCGTCAAGGCCGGCGACGGCCTGCTTGGCCTCGGCGCGGGTCTGGGCGCTGGCGACCGCGAGGGCATCCTTGTCCGGGTACACCATGGACGAAGTGCTCGTGCCCTTCACGATCGCGAACCGCACGCCGTCGGGGAGCATGTCGACCGCGGCCTTGGTGGCGCGTCTGGCCGCGGCGATCTTCGTGCTCGGGTAACCCATCGACCCGGAGCAGTCGATGACGATGACCTCGGCGATCTGCCGGGCATCCGGCTCCGCGGCCGGCACCGGGCCGTCCCTGGGCTCGGGGTGGGTCGCGGACACCGTGATGACCGCGTGCATCTCCCGGTCTTCCAGCCACAGGTACGGGTTCTGGCTGACCGTGAGCGCGAACCCGAGCGGAGCCGTCGTGTGCTGCATGCTCACCTCACCACAGTGTGATCGGGCGGACGGTGTTGGCCAGGTCGGTGAGCGCGCCGTGTTCGTCGACGCTTCGCGCCTGCCGAGCCAGCACGCGGTACGACTCTTCGAGGCGGCTACGCAGGCCGTGCTCGGTGACCGGGTCGCCCAGTACGGCGTTGCCGGCCAACAGCTCGTTCGTGCCGGCCAGGAACCACGCCAGCACGGCCCCGCGTACGGCGGCGGTCAGGCGTTCCCCGGCCTCGCCCGTGCCCGGCGAGCCGCCGTCCTCGCCGCGCGACAGCCGCGACACCGCATCGGTCAGGTCCGCGGCCGTCGGCGCCGCGCCCGAGGAGGCGTCGAGGTCGCTGATGCCCGCGCGGATAGCGGCGGTACGGGCCGCGCGGAAGTGCGGTGAGACCCGGGGAACCTCGTCCAGGATCGCCCGCGCGCGGTCTCGTTCGCCGCGGGCCAGATGGATGCGGGCCAACCCGAACGCGGCGCTGGCGTACGCGCGGTCCCGGTGCCACACCACCCGGTAGTAGCGTTCGGCCTCCTCGGCCTGCCCCGCCAGCTCCGCGCACAACCCGAGCGCCAGCTTCGGCGCCACCTCACCGGGCAGTGCGTCGTAGACCGTGTCGAACGCGCCCCTCGCCTCGTCGAGCTTCCGGCCGGCGAGCGCGAGCAACGCGCGGTACCAGGCCGTCTGCCAGTGGTGGCCGCCCGCTGCGGCACCGGCGAGTTCCTCGGCCCGGTCCAGGCACGCGCCCGCGCGGTCCAGCTCGGACAGCTCAAGGTGAGCACGGCAGCGGATGAGTTGCACCTCGACGGAGTCCGGCTCGATCGCGGCGGTCTGCCGCAGCAGGCTGTCCGGGTCGGGCGCGGTCATCGTGGCCAGCAGTTCGGCATTCGGGTCATCCGGATGCGCGAGCGGTACCGGCAGCCCGGTTGCCACCTGTCGCGGGTCCGGGCGGCCGGGCACGGAGACGATGTCCGCTGCCGTCCAGTCAGCCAGGGGCGGTGCCGCGCCGAGCCCGACGTCGAGCAGTACGGGCGTTGGCGCGAACAGGGTGGAGCGCTCGGGGTGCTCCTGGTGTTGCCGCAGCGCCAGCACCTCGCGCAGCACCCCGGTCAGCTGCTCGGACATGTCCGCCGCCGAGCGGAACCGGCCGTCGCGCTGCGCGGCGTCGAGGATGGCCCGGTTGACCAGACGCCGGAACGACTCCACGGCCGGCCCGACCTCGTCGTCGTGTCGGGGGCCGCTCCGTGCGAACAGGAATTGCAGGGTCATGCCGAGCGCATACAGGTCGGTCCCGACGCTCATGTCCCTGTGGTCTGCTTCCGCCCGGTCGCAGAAGCCGTCGGTGACGGCGAGCGGTGAGTCCCGGTCGCCGAGGCGGCGCACCCCGCCCGCGTCGATGAGCTTGACCCGGTCCTCGGTACACATCACGTTGGGCGGCTTCATGTCGGTGTACTGCAGCCCCCGCCCGTGCAGGTAGTCGAGTGCGGCGAGGATCACGTGCCCGTACCCGAGGATGTGCTCGAGTGGCATCGCCGCGCGCCGGGCCGCCGCCTCGCTGACGATCGTCTCCAGCGTCTTGCCGTTGAGGTACTCCATCACGATGTACCCGGTCTGCTCGCCGAGCTCGTCTGTCCCGTGTCGGGCGAAGTCGAATATCCGCACGATGTTCGGGTGGTCGATGCTCCTGAGGAAGTTTCGCTCGGCGATCGCGATGGCCACGTCTTTCCGGCTGTTGTTGATCAGTCCCTTGAGCGCCACGTAGTTGCCGCCCAGGTGCTGGTCCTTGGCCAGGTACACCCAGCCGAAGCCGCCGCGCTCCAGCGGGCCGATGACCTCGTACTGATCGGCCACCACATCACCCCGCTCGAGGTGGGGCTTGAAGGAGTACGGGGTACGGCATCGCGGGCAGAAACCCGTCAGCAACGCCGGCTGGTCGCCGTACGCCTTGCCGACGGGTTCCTGGCAGTTGGCGCAGCTGCCGCCGGTGCCGCGCGACAGGCTGCGCTCGTCCTTGACCCGGCTCGACGGGTCGGGGAACGTGTGCCGGGGCAGTCTGACCAGGCCGGCCACCGGCACGCCGGTGTCCGTGGGCCGGGGCGTGTCCGGCAGCGGAGGTGCGGCCTCGACGTTGGCCGCCGCCGGTTGGCGCCCGCACCCGTCGCAGTACCCCGTCTCGTCGATGGTCCCCTGGCACGGCGGATACGGGCACTTCCTCATGAGGCACCCCGATGGTTCAGCTTCTCGTGTACCGCCCGCACGTAGCGGGTCACCGCCTCTGCCGCCACCGCCAGGTCGCAGCGGCCGCGCCACAGCGGCCCCCGCGCCGCCCCGTACAACTCACTGAGGTCGATGTCCTCGACCAGCTCGCCCGCCGCGGCCATCGCCCGGTACGCCTCCAGCCGGCCCCGCAGCTCATCGCGGCGGGCGAGGGACTCGTCCAGCCGCGCCACCACGTCGCGGATCACCTGGCGGGCCCGCTCGGCGTCCCCCGCCGCCGCGGCCACCGCGGCAACCACCTGCCGTCCATCGGCGGCCGCCCGGAGGTCGGCCAGCCGCTGACGCAGCTCGGCCGCCTGGCTCGGTACCTCCGGTACGCCTGCGATCCGCGCGGCTACCCGCCGCTGCCGGACCTGCGCCGCGCGCTCTGCTTCGCCGATCTCGTCCACGAGGGTGGCCAGTGTCTCGACGCCGAGGGCTACGGCGCTGGGTGGCGCCGCCCAGCGGAACGCGGCGACCACTCGCCCGTTCCGGCGGACGAGTGGGGTGACCACCTCGGAGACCACCAGGTCGGGGTCGGCGGCCCCATCGATGTCCTCGAGGATCACCCTCTTCCCGGACATGCTGCCCTGGTAGTCGCTCAGCGCTCGTGCCCCCTCTGCATCGAGCCCGAGCGCGCTGGCGACCTGCACGGCCACCTCCTCGGCTGTCTTGCCCGACGCATCGATCCGCACGTTGCCGTCGCTGCCCGCTGGTTGCCCGTCGCCGGGCCGATCCCGCGGATCGCTGCCGGAGAGCACCCTCGACGCGGGCGAGTCGGCGGCACCGGTGAGGACCACGATCACGGGCATCGGTAGGTGCCCAGCCAGGTAGTCCTGGATCAGCCTGGCGACATCGACGGTTCCCGGTGGCCAGGGTCGCACCCGGTCCGCGAGCATCGGCAGGCGCCGCACGACCGTGTCCATCGGTACCATCCACGACGCCCCAACCGATTTGCCGTGCTCGTCCAGCGCCACGCTGACCACATACGCCGGGTCGTCCGGCGGCGCACAGACACCAGCACCGCTGAATCCCGGTGCCACCCTCAGATGTGGCTGATCCTTCTGGACGAGCTGCACCCGTTCGTCGCTGTCCCAGCCGATGAGTCGCACATCCACCCACAGCCCGTCAGGAAAGTCCTCCGGGTAGCCGTACGCCTTTCCCTCCGGCCACCAGTCCGGCAGCAGGCGTAGGGCGGCAACCTGGTCATCCGGCACCTGCCGGTCAAGTTCGAGCAGGGCCAGGTCGCCGTGCTTGTCGTCGGTTGGCGGCAACCAGCTGTCGGGCATGACCCGGGCGTTGACCACGGAGGGTCCGGGCGGGCCCACCACGTCCACGACGAACGTGGCGTGCCGCGGGCAGCCGAGCGGATCGGTGGGCTCGGCCAACACATGCGCGCAGGTCAGCACCTGGCAGGGCGAGACAATGATTCCGGCGCCGAGAACTTCCCCTTCGGTGTTTCGAATCCGGACACGCCAAGGTGCCCGGCCAGTTCCCCCGACGGCTTCTGCCACGCTTGAAAAGCCTACACAGGTAGTGATGCATATCAACCGTCAGATTCCTGGCAGTCCGGATCTGCCATAGCCACATCCAAATACCTGGATCTAATATTGGCTCGCCGCTCGCAGCGAAGTGCACAGTGGGCAGCGCAGGTCCCTAGCGGATACACCCCGTCCGAGGAGGCATGTGTGCGATCCGATCCCGTAAGCAGAAGATTCCCGTGGTGGCAAGGCGCCGGCCGGACTCGGCCGGCGCGGCTGCTGGCCGTGGCGCTGGCCGCCGTATTGATGATTCCGCTAGGTGCGGCCCCAGCCTCGGCCGCCGGTAGCGCGAATAGCGCCGCATGGGTGCCGGCATCCCTGAACGCGGGGGCCGCCGCGTCCGCGGACACGATGACCGCGGCGGCCTCCGCCGCCGCCACGGTCTGCGCCAAGGTGGCCGCCAAGGCCGGCTTCTCGTACACGGCGAACGTCAGCACCTCCGCGGGCAACGTCCGGCAGATCGTGGTCGCGGTGGCGGTCGCCATGGCCGAGTCAAGCTGCAACCCGTCGGCGAAGGGCTACAACCCCGGCTCGATCGACCGGGGCCTGTGGCAGATCAACGACTACTGGCACTCCGAGGTCAGTGACGCCTGCGCCTACCAGGTCCAGTGCAACGCCAACGCGGCGTGGAACATCTCCAGCCACGGCAGTAACTGGACGCCGTGGTCGACGTACAACAACGGGGCGTGGAAGAACTACCTGAACACGGCGCGCGACGCCATCACCGGGTTCTCGTTCCAGCTGAAGAGCCGGGGCGCCGGCACCTGCCTGGACGCCATCTCGTCCGACGTACGCAACGGCGGCCGGATCGCCCAGTGGCCCTGCAACAGCAGCGACAGCTACCAGCAGTGGCGCGTGGTGGTCGGTGCGAACAACTACAACCCGGTGCTCCAGAACGTCGGTACCGGCACGTGCCTGGACGCCAACGCATCGGACGTCCGCAACGGCGGTGCGATCTTCCAGTGGGCCTGCAACACCACTGGCGATGCCTACCAGCGGTGGTGGTTCTCGGGCAGCGGGCAGCTCAACACCAACGGCGACGCCAACGCCGGGCTGCACAACGCCGGTTCCGGGACGTGCCTGGACGCCGACGCATCGAGCGTCGGCCAGAACGGAAAGATCTTCCAGTGGGCCTGCTCCGGCAGCGACTCTTTCCAACTGTGGAACTGAGCGCGTGACAAGAGGCCCCGCGGGCTGAACTGCCCGCGGGGCCACCAGGGGCGTTCTCGGTGTGATCAGTCAAGGCAGAAGCTCGACGTACCCGTCGGTTCCGTGCACGCGGATCCGTTGCCCATCGGGGATCAGTCGGGTGGCATCTACCACACCGACGACGGCCGGCAATCCGTACTCCCGTGCGATCACTGCGCCGTGAGTCATCAATCCTCCGACCTCCGTCACCAAGCCTGCGATGGCGACAAAGAGGGGCGTCCAGCTGGGGTCCGTGTGGGCCGTGACGAGGATGTCGCCCGGTTCGAGGTCGACCCGTGCCATGTCGAGGATGACGCGGGCCCGCCCTTCGACGGTCCCGGCGGAGACCGGTAGGCCGATCAGCGCACCGGCCGGCATGTCGTCGCGTCGGTACGCCCCGGCGACGCCCTCGCCGTCGGACGTGAGCACCCGGGGCGGCGTGAGCGCTTGATACGACCTGAACGCGTCCCTGCGCCGGCCGATGAGCTGGTCATCCACGCGGTTCGTGCGCACGACGTCGTGGAGCTCCTGGAACGTGAGGTAGAAGATGTCTTCCTTCTCACGAAGTACGTGGGCCCGCACGAGGCGCTCGGCTTCTTCCAGCAAGGCCTGCTTGTACACGAAGTAGCGGCTGACCATGCCGTACTTCGGATACTCCCGGTACCCGATGAAGGTCCGGACCCGGTCGATCATCCGCTTCGTCTCTTCGGCCTTGCGCTCCCCGTCCGGCAGGGCCCGCAAGCGCTCCAGCAGCTCCTGCTCCCTCTTCCAGGCCTCCTGCCGGCCTTGCTCGAAATGCCGCTCGCCGGCTCCCGGCTCGAAGTTCTTGATGTTGCCGAGGATCATGGGCACGAGCGTGGAGGGGCGTTCGCTCCAACGCGGCCGCGTGATGTCGATCTCGCCGACGCAGCGCATGCCGTACTTGTCGAGCCACGTCTCGATGGCGTCTCGCGCTTCCCGCCCGCCCGTGAGCTTGGGCAGCTCGTCCAGGAAGCCCTCGTCCTCGACGTGCCGCAGAAACGCCACCACGTCCGGATGTGGGCGGATCACGTCAGCGACGTCGAGCAGCGCCAGCCCCATCTCCGACGTGACGTTGTGGGGCACGGACTGCGTGAGCGTGTCCGCCGCGTTCTTCTCGCCCAGCCACGCCTCCAGCCGCTCGTTGAGCCACCACGTGGCCTCCATCGCCGACATGAACACCTGATGGCTCTGCGGATCGAACAAGATCCGCCTCAGCTCCTGGATGTCCGCCCGGATGAAGTCGAGCAGCGCCTCTCCGGACTTCGTCCGGATGTCGCGTTCCGAGGCGGCGATGGATGCCTCGCTGCGCCCGATCAGCTCGGTGACGATGGCCGGATCGGTCTCGATCGGGGCTGGCGCGCCGCCAGGCAGTGGCCCGGGGGGACCCTCGTCAGGGAGCGGCCGGATGAAGCCGTCGCGCTCGAGGATGGTCTGCAGCGCGTCCCCGGTCAGCGGATCGGATCTCCCCACGAGTTCCAGGAGGCCGGCGCGGCTCGCCGGCGAGGCCAGCCTTTGGGTGACGTCGACGAACAGGCGGCCGCCGGCCTCGGCCATCGGCGCGGGGGTCGTCATCTGCCAGAAGGAGAGCCCCAGGGGCTTCATCGGGTCGGTCATCATCTGCTGATGGCCGACCGAGAGATAGACGTGGTTCTCCCGGTCGCCGGACTCGGGGATGGGGAACAGCGTGGTGATCGGCCGGCTCTGGACGATCTGGAAGCCGTCGTCGACCAGGCACCATTCGATGTCCTGGGGGCGGCCGAAGTGCGCTTCGATCCGCCGGCCGAGCTGCGCGAGCCGCACGACCTGCGCATCCGTCAGCGCCGGCTGCTCCTGCCGCTCGGGCTCGATCGCCACGTCGCGCGTCCCGCCAGCCGGCACGGCGAGGACGGCGCGCTGCTTGGTGCCGACCGCCTTGGCGACGACCTCGCCGTCGCGCACCTTGTAGACGTCCGGGTTCACCAGGCCGGAGACCAGCGCCTCGCCGAGGCCGAAGCTGGCCTCTACGGAGGCGACCTTCCGATTGGACGTGACGGGGTCGGCGGTGAACAGGATGCCGGCCGCGTGCGGGAAGACCATCTGCTGCACGACCACGGCCATGTGCACCGTACGGTGGTCGATGCCGTTGCGCTGGCGGTAGGTCACGGCCCGCTCGGTGAACAGCGACGCCCAGCACCGGCTGACGTGCTGGAGAATCGCGGCCGGGCCCACGACGTTCAGGTACGTGTCCTGCTGGCCGGCGAAAGAGGCCGTAGGCAGGTCCTCTGCCGTCGCGCTGGATCGGACGGCGTAGGCGGCCTGCTCGCCGAGCCGGGCGAGAGCGCGGGTGATCGCCGCCGCGAGATCGCCCGGGATGGCGATCCCTTCGATGGTCCGGCGGATCTCCGCGCTGAGCGTGCGGATCGCCTCCCGGTCGTCCGGGTTCAGGCGCGACAGCTGATCGAGCCGATCATCGATCGACGGCGCTTCCGCCATGATCCGCCGGAACGCGTCCGTCGTCAGGCAAAAACCAGCCGGCACGCGGATACCTTCGATCCGCGACAGCGCCCCCAGGTGCGCGCCCTTGCCGCCAACGACCGCGACCTGCATCTCGTCAACCTCTTGAAGACCCAACACGTACTGCTCGCTCACCGCGATACCTCCGAGGCAGCCGTGCTGGACGAGTCGGCCGGCCACTCCGCCCAGTCGGGCGGCACGCACACCCGCACCTCCGCGCCGGGCGCCCGCAACCGCATCGCCAGTCCCACCAGCGGTCCGACGTCACCGCGTCCCCCACAGGTCGACAAAAACACACGCACGTCGTGCCCCCATGCCTTCGTCCGCTCTTGGTCCGGCCGACGATTCTGCGGCACGACCCGGGTCTTGCGGCAAGCCCCCCAGTCCGCTATAGGTTAAAAGTGGCAGGGGGTGAGATCTCCTTGCATTGCCTTTTGGTCGTCCGCTGCGGACGGACACCTTCTCGTGAAGCGGCGGCGCGCCGCGCCCGGCGGTACACGTCGTCGTTGGCCCAGGAGGATGTCAGCGCCCGCCACGCAGGATGACGTTCACCGGATCCCCTCGTCGGATCCGGCCCGCACGCACAGGGCGATGCCAACTCCACGCCGAGCGCTTCCCAGCGGCTGTGGGCTGCCCTCAGACGCCGACCCGCTGCTCGGGGATGGAAAGCCCGTAGAGCGCCATCAGTTCCGGACTGTCGATCCGGCTGCCGTCGGCCACGGAGTCGCAGGCGATGTCGACGATCTGGTCCTTGTGTGCCAGCAGATACGGCCGGGCGCCGACGTCTGCGCTGGCCAGGGTCGCGATGCCGGACCAGTGCCGGCGGCCGAAGAGCATCGGGTAGCCGCGCAGCCCGTCGTAGGTGGCGCAGACCAGCACGTCCGGATACGGCAGGGCGGCCACCCGCCGGACCGCGGTGGCGGTGAGCCCGGGCATGTCGACGGGCACCACGACGACCGCTTCGATCCCCTCGTCGGTCAGCGCGGCCAGGCCGGCTCGGATCGAGGAACCGACCCCGGTCCCCCACGCCCGGTTGACCACCACGGTGGCCCCGGCCAGGTCTGTCGTCTCGCGGACCAGGTCGGCCGCCGCTCCCAGCACGACCACGACTTGCTCGCAGCCCGCCTCACCCATTGTGTCGATCATCCGGCTGACCAGGGGCTTCTCCCCCTGGTGCAGCAATGCCTCGGGTCCGCCGATCCGGCGACCGCCACCAGCGGCGATGATCATTCCTGCGATCCGGTTCAGTTGTGCCCCCTCGACCAGGGGGACGGACCGGCGCAGCCGCGTCCGGTCCGTCCCGTCGTACGCACACCCGACCAACGAGTGCCCCCGCACGGGGGTAGCGGGGCAAAACGGAAATTTGTGGGACTATGCCGCGTCGGCGTAGCAGTCGACGATGGACAGATCCAGCGGGAACCGGACCGGGGTGTCGCCGAAGAGCAGCCGGGTGGCCTGGGCCTCCGCGGCGGTGACCGCCGCCGCGACCGCGTCGGCCCGCCCGGCCGGGCAGTGCACGATCACCTCGTCGTGCTGGAAGAAGACCAGCTCAGCACCGGTGCCAGCGAGGGCCGCCCGGAGCGTGGCCAGCATTGTGGCGGCCCACTCGGCGGCGGTGGCCTGGATGACGAAGTTGCGGGTGAACCGGCCCCGGGACCGGGCCGCCCGGGCCTGCGGGCTCTGCGGATCCGCCCCGGCGTCCGGATCCGCCTCCTCCCCGCCGCCGAAGCCCACCGAGCCCGGTGGGCAGGTACGCCCCAGCCACGACCGCACCAGCCCGCCCGCCTCGCCGGTGCGGGCGGCCGCCTCGACGTACCCGAACGCGGTCGGGTAGTTGCGCTTGAGCACCGCGAGGGCGGGCACCGCCGCGCCGCCGGTCTGCCCGTACATGGCGCCGAGCAGGGCCACCTTGGCGCGGGCCCGGTCACCGCCGAAGGCGTCCCGGGCCAGCGCGGCGTAGAGGTCCCCGGCACCACCGGCGGCGGCCAGCCGCTCGTCGCCGGAGACCGCGGCGAGCACCCGCGGTTCGAGCTGCCCCGCGTCGGCCACCACGAACGTCCAGCCGGGATCGGCCACCACCGCGCGCCGGATCACCTTCGGGATCTGCAACGCCCCGCCGCCCCGGGTGGCCCACCGGCCGGAGACCACCCCGCCCGGCACGTACTCGGGGTGGAAGCGCCCGCCGGAGACCCAGGCGTCCCGCCACGCCCAGCCGTGCGCCGTCCAGATCCGGTAGAGCTCCTTGTATTCCAGCACCAGCGGCACCGCCGGGTGCTCCACCCCGCGCAGCACCCAGGCCCGGGTGTTCGGCAGCTCCACGCCGGCCCGGGCGAACGCCTTCAACAGCTCCGCCGGGGAGTCGGCGTGCAACTGGCGTACGCCGAACGCCTCGGCGATCCGGGCGGCCAGCTCGGCCAGCCGGCGGGGCGGCCCGCCGACCGGCGACGCCTCACCGAGCAGGTCGGCGAGGATCGCGTCGTGCACGTCGGCCCGCCAGGGCAGTCCGGCCGCCCCCATCTCGGCGGCGATCAACGCGCCGGCCGACTCGGCGGCGACCAGCAGCCGGAACCGGCCGGGGTGCCCGGTGGCCGCGACCCGGTCGAGCTGGTCCGCGTACACCCGGGTCAACGCCTCGATGCCCGGACCGGGCGGGCCGGACGGCGCGTCGAAGAGCGCGTCCTGGCCGTGGCCGGGTGGCTCCGGCGGGCGGGGTGCCGGGTCGGGCGGCACCGGCGCGCCGGTCAGTCGGGCCCAGGCGGCGGCGAGCGAGCGGGGCTCGCCCCAGCGGCCCGCGTGGCCGAGCAGCAGCGCCTCGGTGAGTTCGACGTCGTGGCAGCGGTCCAGCCGGACACCGGCGCGCAGCAGCGCTGGGTAGAGCGGGACCCCGGTGGCCCAGATCCAGCGCGGCCCGTCGGCGGCTTCCCGGGCGGCCACCGCGGTGGCCAGGTCGACCACCGACTCGGCCGGGCCGGCGGGCCGACCGGCGGGATCGAGGGGTTGCAGCACTCCCCCGCCCCGCTCGTCCGACACCACCGCCACCAGCACGAACGCGATTCTGCCTCGGCCCTCCGACACTCCCCCGCGCGCCGCCCCGGGTCGGATCACGAGTGCCCTCTTTCAGAGCAAAGAGTGGCCATCCGGCGCGGAATGGCCACTCTTTGCGTGAATCTGTGCCCTCGGGGCGACCGGCGGGGTTACTTGCTGACGCCGGCGGTGAGGCCGGACTGGACCTGGCGTTGGAAGACGATGTACACGATGAGGACCGGGAGCGTGGCCATGGTGACGCCGGCAAAAAGGCCGGACCAGTCGGACCTGTAGCCCTGGTTGACCGACAGTTCGATCAGCCCCTGGGAGATCACCTGGTGCTTCGGCTCGCCGGACAGCGACTGCATGAGCAGGGTCGGCAGGTACCACTGGTTCCACTGGCCGAGCACGTTGAAGATGCCGATGCTGATCAGGCCCGGCTTGGCCATCGGCAGCATCACGCTGAAGAAGGTCCGGGTGTGGGAGGCCCCGTCGACCATGGCCGCCTCGGCGATCGAGTCGGGCAGCGTCCGGAAGAACGAGTGCATGAAGAAGATCGTGAACGACAGCGACCAGGCGATGTAGACCACCATCAGCATGAGGTGCTTGTTGGGCCCGAGCAGCGGGAAGGTGACGCCCATGTTGTAGACGCCCTTGAACAGCGGCACCGCGGCCAGGTAGATCGGCAGGGTCAGGCCGGACAGGAACATGAAGTAGATCAGCCGGTTGCCGCGGAACTCGTAGCGCGCCAGCGCGTACGCGGCCATCGAGCCGAGCAGCATGGTCAGGGTGACGCTGCCGGCCAGCACCAGCACCGTGTTGAGGAAGAACGACCCGAGGTGCCCACCGAACCAGGCGCGGGAGAAGTTGTCCCAGTGCAGCTTGCTCGGGATCAGGGACAGCGGCTCGCGGATCACCTCCGAGTCGCCCTTGAACGCCGACATCACCACCCACAGCAGCGGGTAGATCACCATCAGGGCCCAGACCACCAGGAACAGGTGGGAGAAGCCGTTGAAGATCCGGGCACCCACGCCTGCCCGTGGACCTCGCGCTCGCCGTACGGGTGCCGGGCGGGACGTGCCGGCCTGGTCGGTACGGCCGAGACCGTGTGTCGCCGTGCTCATCGTCGCGCCTCCTTCAGAACTCGATACGTTCACGACGGGTGATCCTCAGCTGCACCGCGGCGAGCAGGATCGTGAAGATGGCCAGCGCGACACCCATCGCGCAGGCATAGCCGTACTGGCCCTTCTGGAACGCGGTGAAGTTGAGCACCGACGCGAAGATCTCGCTGGCGTGGTTCGGGCCGCCCTGGCTCGGGGTCATGACGAAGACCAGGGCGTACATGTCCAGCGCGATGAAGCCCAGGTAGACCCAGGCCACCGAGACGGTGTCCCGCAGCAGCGGCAGGGTGACCCGGAAGAAGGTGTGGAAGCGTCCCGCACCGTCGAGGATCGCCGCCTCGTAGATCTCCTTCGGGATCGACTGCATCGCCGCGGAGAAGAGCACCATGTAGAAGCCGGCGCCGCTCCACACCGCGATGAACAGCAACCACCACAGCACCGCCGGCACGCCGAGGAAGGGCTCCGGATCGGCGGTGAACGCGATCGGGTTGTCCGCGTCCACCAGCCCGATCTTGATGAGCAGGCCGTTGATCAGGCCCTGGCCGTCGGTGCGGTAGATCTGCTGCCACATGACGGCGATGAGCACCAGCGACAGCACCTGCGGGAAGAAGAACACGATCTTGTAGAACCCGGAGCCGAACACCCCGCGGATGCCGGCCCTGTCCTCGCGTCCGCCCACGTTGAGCAGGAACGCGAGGAGCAGGGCCAGCGCGATGGTGAACAGCGGCACGGTGACCAGGAAGAAGACGTTGTGCCAGAACGCCATCCTGATCAGTTCGTCGGAGAACAGCCGGACGTAGTTCTCCAGTCCGACGAAGCGCTGGGAATCCGAGTACCCGCCCCAGTCGGTCAGCGAGTATCCCGCCGCCTGCGCGAAGGGCCACACCACGTAGAAGAGGTACAGCGCGACGGGCAGGGCCAGGAAGCCCGTGACGAAACGCGTAACTCCGTGCCGCATTCGACTCACACTTCCGATCAGGTCAGGAGGTACGGGTCTGCTTCGTGATCGACGAGTCCTTGGCGACCTTGTCGGCGGCCGCCTGCATCTTGTCGACGAACTGCTGCGCGGTGAGCCGGCCCGCCATCAGCTCCTCGGACAGGTTCTGGCTCTCCTTGTCCAGGTCGGCGTAGAAGTCCTGGAACTTGACCGAGATGAACTCACTGCCGCCGTTCTTCATGAGATTGTTCGCGCTGGCGAGCGCGGAGTCCTGCACGTTGTCGCCCGAGCCCTTGGTGGAGGCCAGGGACTTGGTCAGCTCGGCGAACTTGGCCGAGCCCTCCTTCGACAGGACCGCCCGCAGGAACTCCTTGGCGGCCGCCTTGTTGGGGGCCTTGCTCGGCACGACGAGACCCTCGCCGGAGGCGGCGAACACGTCCTTCGGCGCCTTGTCGTCCGCGTTGGACCAGTAGTCGGACAGGGTCAACTCGAAGCCCGGCGGAATGGTCGCCGACATCTCGTTCTTCAGCCAGGTGCCGACCTGGATGAACGCCGCCTTGCCGTCGAGCCACGCCTGCTGCGACTGGGTGTGGTCGAGCTTGCCGGGCAGGAGCAGCTTGTCCTTGACCAGCTTCTCCCACGGCTCCAGCGCCTTGAGGACGCCATCGGCCTTCCACGCGTTGTCCTTGAGGTTGTCGATGTCGACGATCACCTGCTTGCCCGCGGTCTTCCAGATGCTCGCCATGAGCGCCCACCGAGGGTAGTAGCCGTGGACCGCGTCGTGGACGTACGGCGCCATGCCCTTGGCCTTGATCTGCGGGGCGAGCGCGAAGAACTCCTCCCAGGTGGTCGGCGGCTGCCAACCCTCCTTCTTGAACAGGGCGGCGTTGTACCAGTTGCCCCAGACCGTGAAGGCCACGTTCACGACGTAGAACTTGCCGTTCTGGCTACCGTCGCTGACCGTGCCCGGCAGCAGCGAGTCGGCAACCGTGCCCTCGCCGTCCCACGCCGGAGCGGTGAGCAGGTCGTCGAGCGGCTCGATGGCACCCTCGTTGATCAGCGTGCTGCGGTCCATCTGGTCCGCACCCGAGTTCATGACCACGTCGCTCGGCTGCGTCGCCATCTTCGGCTGCTCTTCGGTCTTGATCTTCTGAGTGGAGCTCATGTTGACCGTGATGTTCGAATGCTTGGCATTGAAGATGACCTTGTCTTCCTTCGCCCACTGGTCACCGAGGCCACCGTTGAAGATGACCACCTTGACGGCACTGCCGTCCTTCACACCGAACGGGTTGTCCTTGCTCTTCGCGCCACCGGTGTCGTCGGACTTGCTCGGCGAGCTGCCGGCGCAGGCGCTGAGCAGGCCCATCGCCGGGGTGGCGAGCAGGCCGGCCGCAGCGGCACGCCGCAGCAGGGTCCGACGGCTGAGGTCGCCGAGGTTCTCGGGAGTAACCGGCATCTTCGTCTCTCCTTGGTGGTGTCGGGTCAGGCGGTACGCCGGAGGCGCCCGGCGTACCGCGACTCGAGGGCGAGGTTGTGCTCGTCCCCACCGGGGACGTTGGCGGAGAGGTAGATAGGGGATACCTCCCCGGCCTGGTGGAACCGTCGTACGACCTCGGCGGTCAGCAGCCGCGCCAGCAGCGCCGCGGTGACCGATGAGACCGCACAGACCGTGCCGCCGCCCTCAAGCGGCAGCAGTGCGTCGCCGTACGGCGCGCCGTTGTCCGGCACAACGTCGGCGAGGTCGGCGAGCCGGTGCCCGGACGGGTGCCGAGGGGCGACCCGGGCGGTGTGCTCGACCGAGGTGACCGTGCTCAGCGGGTGGCCGTGCTGCCGGACCAGCGCCGCCGGGCCGCCGGCGGCCTCGGCGTACGGTCGGGCACTGATCATGACGCGGCCCCCTTCGCGGCCTTGTGGCCGTGGACGGCCTGGGCGGTACGCCGGAAGGCCGCATGGGCGCGGTCGTGGGTGCGCTGCGCCACCGCGACGTAGAGCAGGTCGAGCACGACGAGCTGCGGGTGCCGGGCGGAGAGCGCGTCCGGCCGGAAGGTGGTGGCCTGGCTGGCGGTGACCAGCACGATGTCGGCCAGCTCGGCCAGCGGCGAGCGGGGGAAGCCGGTCAGCGCGATCGTGGTGGCGCCCCGACTGTCCGCCTCGGCGAGCAGCTCGATGGTCTCGCGGGTCTGCCCGGTGTGCGAGATGCCGAGCGCGACGTCGCCGGCGCCAAGCAGCGCGGCGCCGGCCAGCCCCTCGTGCACGTCGCTCCAGGCCCAGGCGGCTACCCCGATGCGGTGCAGGCTGAACTGCATCTCCTCGCCGACCAGGGCGCTGCCGCTGGCGCCGAAGATGTTCACCCGGCTCGCGCCGGCGATCGCGACCGCGGCCCGCTCCACCTCGGCGAGGTCGAGCAGCGCGGCGGTGTCGTGCATGGCCCGGGTGTCGGCGGCCATGATCTGGTCGAGGACCCGGGACAGCGGGTCGCTGGGCTGGATCTCGCGGCCGATGTCGACGGTCCAGCCCGCCGAGCGCGCCCGGCCGGTCTCCGCCGCGATGCCGAGCCGCAGATCGGCGTAGCCCTCGAAGCCCATCGCCCGGCAGAACCGGGTGATGGTCGCCGGTGAGGTGCCGCTGCGCTCGGCCAACTCCACAATGGTGGCCCGCGCCGTCGCCTCCGGGTCGCTGAGCACGTGCTCGGCGACCCGGCGCAACGCCCCGGTCAGCTCCCCCGCCCCGGCCCGGACTCTGGCCAGCACGCCGTCGGCGGGAACGCCCGCCGCACCCCGCCGGTCGACCGCGTCGGCGTCGACCACCGCGGTCCCCGCGGGGGTGTCCACCTCGTGATCAACCATGGGATGCCCTTCCGAAAAGAGTGTTTACTGTTAGTGGTAAAAGTTCTTACTAAACGACCCTCCGTGTCAAGGCCGTGGGCGAAGTTTTCAAACCGTTACCTGGGACACAGCCCGGATCTTGCTTCTGCAAGCCGGGCCGACCAGCATGAAGGATCACGACACCCGAGCGCAGGGAGGCCGCACCGGATGTCCGACAGCGTCGTGGTCGGCCTCGACGTCGGGGGTACCGCCACCCGCGCCGCCGCCCTCAACCTCGACGGCGTACGCCTCGGCACCGGCCAGGCCGGCGGCGGCAACCCGACCAGCCACGGCGCCGAACGGGCCGCCGCCGAACTGCTCGCCGCGCTGCGCGCCGCGCTCACCGACGTCGACCCCGCCCGGGTACGCGCCGGCGTCATCGGGCTCGCCGGGGCCGGCCGACTCCTCACCGACCCACAGGGCCAGGCCGCCTTCGACCGCGCCTGGGCCGACGCGGGCCTGCGCTGCCCGTACACCGTGCACGGCGACGCCCTGGTCGCGTACGCCTCGGGCACCTCCGCTCCAAACGGCACGGTGCTCATCGCCGGCACCGGCGCCATCGCCGCCCAGGTACGCGACCTGCACCTGGACCGCACCGCCGACGGGCACGGCTGGCTGCTCGGCGACGCCGGCTCCGGGTTCTGGCTGGGCCGGGAGGCGGTCCGCCTTCTACTGTCCGACCTGGACCGCGCCGACCCGCCCGGCGAGCTGGGCCGCCGGGTACTCGCCGAACTGACCGGCTCGCCCGAGGTGGCGGCCCGCCCACGAGCGACCGCCGAAGCGGTCGTGCAGGCGGTCACCCGGCGCCCGCCGCTCGAGCTGGCCCGGCTCGCGCCGCTCGTGGTGGCTGCGGCCCGGGAGGCGGAACCAGCCGCCCTGGCGCTCATCCGGGAGGCCGCCACACTGCTCGCCGAGAGCGTCTCCCGGATCCGGCCGGTCGGAGCGGCCGAACCGGTCGTGCTCGGCGGCGGGCTGCTCACCGGGCACACCCCGCTCGCCGACGCGGTCCGCGCCGAACTGGCCCGCCGCTGGCCGGACGCGCCACTGCACACGGCCGGCGACGGGGCCGCGGCAGCCGCCTGGCTCGCCGCCCGCGACCTCCCCGAGGTGGCCGACCCGGCGGGTCTGCACGCCCTCCTGGTCCCACCGACTGCCTGACGCCCGGCGCCCGGCGCCCGGCGCCCGGCACCCGGCACCCCGCGGGCCGCGGGCCGCGGGCCGCGGGCCGCGCCGACGGACGATAACCGGAGTCCGCCTTTGGAGCTGACATCACGAACGACTCACCGGCCCGGCCCCTCCAGGCACCCACCCGGCGAACCGACTGAGTCGTTGACGACATCAGCTCCAAAGCGCTTCACGGATCCATCGCCGCCGAGCCAGCACGCCAGGTGGCCGGCCCGCGCCACACCGCAGAGGTGGGCTGGGCGTGGGGGTCAGGGCAGAGCGGGGAGCGGTGTGGAAAGTGAACCGGTGCCCGGGGACAGGACCGAAGTCGTTCGGCATCAGCCAGCGGGCCAGCAGATCGGAATCGGTCAGCGCGCGCCAGACCTTGGCTGGCGGGTGAGCCAGGAACTGGTCCACGGCGATGCTCGTCGGCTCACTCATCGGGCAGCTCGTCCAGCACCTCGCGCAGGTCGGCCAGGCGGGCCCGCCAGAACCGCTCGTACGGGCCGAGCCAGTCGGCCACCTCGCGCAACGGCTCGGGCCGCAGCGCGTAGTACCGCTGCCGGCCGACCGGCTGTTCGGTCACC
Source organism: Micromonospora sp. SL1-18 (assembly GCF_047921505.1). Taxonomy (NCBI): domain Bacteria; kingdom Bacillati; phylum Actinomycetota; class Actinomycetes; order Micromonosporales; family Micromonosporaceae; genus Micromonospora; species Micromonospora sp. SL1-18. The sequence goes on from NZ_JBLROA010000042.1 coordinate 22,140, forward strand.
AGCCCGGCATCCTTGAGCACCTTCAGGTGCTCCGACAGGCTGGGCCGGCGCATGTCGAAGTGGTCCGCGAGCCGCTGCACCGGCTGCTCGCCCCGCTCCAGCAGCAGCCGGAGCACCTCCCGGCGGGTGGGGTTGGCCAGCGCCGCGAAGACGTCCCCCTCAGACACGGGTCGCCTGGAGCACAATGCCGTTGCCGTCTGGGTCGTCGAAGGTGACGTACCGGCCCCAGGGTGCGGTCTGGATGCCGTCGTCGGCGCGGATCACACCCTGTTCGCGCAGCCGGGCCACGTCGCCGTCGAGGTCGTCGGTCTCGAGGACGAGGCCCTTGAGCGAGCCGGGTGGCATGGTAGGGAACCAGGTGACCAGGGTCAGGGCGGTCGCCGCGCCCTTCGGGGCGACCTGGACCCAGCGGCCGCCGGGCCCCATCGGGTTGTCCCAGACCAGGTCGAAGCCCAGGACGTCGACGTAGAAGTCGCGGGCCTGGTCCTGGTCGCTGACGGGTACGGAGACGAGCTGCACGTAGGTAACGGTCATGACCGCACAATAGGTAGGGAATTTCCTACCAGTCAAGCTGGTCTCGGGCCTGACCCGCCCGGTCCGCCGGCCTCACCCGGCCCGCCGGTCCCGCCGGGGTCTCGCTGCGTCGGCGGTCGCAGTGGCGGCACGGCCGGCCGCGAAGCCGGCGGCGTGGGCCCGGGCGCCGCGACGGGCACCGCCGGGTGGGGTGGGCCGGCCAGGCCCGGCCACATCACCGCCGGGCGGGGTGGGCGGACCAGGCCCGGCCACATCGCCGCCGTGCGACTGCTCACTGCCCTGAGCCGGTTTGCCGCCCGATGATGCCGCTCGGCGTGCACCGTCGCCAGATACAGGACCGGATGCAGGCCGGCCGGGGGTGCGGGCCGGACGACCGCCGCGACCTCGGCCATCAGCTGGCTGGCCAGCCGGCTGCGGGCCGGTTCGCGCAGCTCCGCCGACCGGTACAGGAAGTGCCGCACCACCAACGCCAGATCGTCGTCCAAACCGGCCAGATCCAGCGTCGCGGCCCAACCGGCCAGGGCGGGGGGCAGTACCGGGTAGCGCCCCCAGCGGGCCGCGGTCCGCTCGTGGATGACCAGCGTGCCGGCGGCGTAGTCGCCCAGCCGCTTGGCCTGCGGGCTGACCGCCATCGTCCAGATGCTGGCCAGCCAGGTGAGCGGCGGCGCGATCAGTCCAGGCCACTCCACGGCCACGCTGACCAGCCCCCGGGTGGCGGCCTGCCGGAACCGGATCGGCCCGCCGTCGTCGCGGACGACCCGCAACCCGAGCGCGAGCTTGCCGAGGGTCCGGCCGCCGGTCAGCGCCTCCATGGTCACCGGGTAGCCGACGAGCACCAGCGCCGCGACCAGGACCATGGCTCCGGCGTAGAGCGCGTCGTCGAACGCCACCACCCCGATCGCCTGCAGCAGCAGGAGCAGGATCGGCACGACCATGGCGAGCACGAGGTAGAGCACCACCTGGATCACCAGATCGACCAGTCGGGCCAGCATCCGGGAGCCAAGTTGGGCCACCGGCAGATCCAGGCTGACCGCGTCGCCGGTGACAAACCGGACGGTGCCGCCTCCCGCCGTCGCCGACGGGGAGGACGGTCCGGCGGCACTGGGCGCCACGGCGGACGACGCCGGCCCGGCGGCGCTCGGTGGGGGCGGCGGCGCGGGCGATGACGGCGCGGCGTCGGCGGATACGGCCGGAGTGGCGTCGAGGGTCACCGCGACAGTCTGACCGACCGGTAGGCTCTGCGGGGGCCGCCCCCGGGCCGGCCGGGAGGTCGGCACCGGGTCGCCCTTGTCGATTACGCCGCCGACCTCGGGGAGCCGTCGTGGACGTGGACGCGTTCGCCGCCGAACACGGGCCGGAATGGCAGCGGCTACGCACGCTGCTCAGCCGGCCTCGCCGCAAGTTGACCGCGGCCGAGGTGGACGAGATGGTGATGCTCTACCGCCGCGCGGCCACCCATCTGTCGATCGTGCAGAGCCGCTCACCCGATCCCGATCTGGCCACCACGCTCACCCGCCTGGTGCTCGCCGCGCGGGCCGCGGTGACGCCATCCACCGGGTTTCGCTGGACCGGCGTACGTCGCTTCTTCACCACCGCGTTCCCGCTTGAGATCTACCGGGCCGGGTTGTGGTGTATCGGAACCGGAATCGCGTTCGTGGCGCTGAGCGCGCTGCTCATCGCCATCGTGGCCGGCAACCCCGACATACCACTGCGGTTCATGTCGCAGGAGGAGATCACGTCTTTGGTGGAGCATGACTTCGAGGCGTACTACAGCAGCGCGGCCGCGCAGAACTTCGGCTTCGCGGTGTGGACCAACAACGCCTGGGTCTCCGCGATCTGCCTCGCCTCCGGTGTGATCGTGCTCCCCGCTTTGTACGTGTTGTGGGAGAACGCGCTCAACCTGGGGATCGTCGGCGGCGTGATGGTCGGCCATGACCGCACCGACCTGTTCCTCAGCCTGTTGCTCGTGCACGGCCTGCTCGAACTGACCTGCGTCTTCGTGGCGGCCGGGGTGGGGCTACGGATCGGTTGGTCGTGGATCGCCCCGGGGCCGCTGCGTACCCGGGGGCAGGCGGTCGCCACCGCAGGCCGATCCGGGCTGGTGGTCGCCCTGGGCCTCGTGCCGGTGCTGTTCGTCAGCGGCATCATCGAGGCATTCGTCACGCCGTCGCCGTTGCCACCCGTGGTGAAGCTGGTGATCGGCACGCTGGCCTGGCTCGGTTTCCTCGCGTACGTGCTGGTCTGCGGCGGCGTCGCGCACCGGGCCGGCCGGACCGCCGATGTCGACGCCGCCGACCGGGAGGCCGTCGCGCCTACCGCCTGACGCGGCTACAGGCGGCCGGCCGCCTTGAGGTCGAGGTACCGGTCGGCCACCGCCGAGGCGAACGTCTCCACCGGCGCCTCCACCACGTGCACGCCGTGCCGGGCCAGCGTCCGCCGTACCCGGTCGACCTCCTCCAGGGTCCGCTCCGCGGCCGCCGCCGTGTAGAGCTGGGCCACACCGTCCCGGCCGGCGGCGAGGGTCGGCACGGAGGGGTCGCTAACCGCCGCCACCAGCACGGTGTGTTTCGCGATGAGTTGCCCGAGCACCGGCAGCAGGCCCTCGCCGAGCGCCCCGGGGTCGAGGGTGGTGAGGATGACGACCAGCGCCCGTTTGCGTTCGGTCCGCAACACCTCGGCGGCGACCCGGCCGAAGTCGGTCTCCACCAGCGACGGCTGCAGCGCCGCCATGGCCCGGGTCAGCCGTTCCAGGGAGGTCCGTTTGTGCGTGCCGGCAACCGTGACGCGTACATGGCTGTCCACGGCGAGCAGGTCGACCCGGTCGTCGGCGTGCGAGGCGAGCACGGCGAGCAGCAACGCCGCGTCGATCGCCGCGTCCAGGCGCGGTTCGCCGGGCGGGTTCGGCACCTGCTCGGTCGGGGCGGTGGCGACCCGCCCGGCGCTGGTCCGCCCGGTGTCGACCACACAGAGAATCCGCCGGTCACGCTCCGGGCGCCAGGTCCGTACCACGGCGTGTCCGCTGCGCGCGGTGCCGCGCCAGTCGATGGAGCGCACGTCGTCGCCGACCACGTACTCGCGCAGCGAGTCGAATTCGGTGCCCTGGCCGCGTCCCCGGATCACCACCTGGCCGTCGATGACCCGCAGCCGGGACAGCTTCTCCGGCAGGAACTTCCGCGCGGTGAATGGTGGCAGCGCGGTCAGCGTCCACGGTGGCGTGAGCCGGGCCGCACGCCGCTGCGAGACCTGCCGGAAGGCGAGCCCGAACGGCCCGTACGAGCGTACGGTGACCCGGGCCGCGGGCCGGTCGCCCCGTCGGGTCGGGGTCAGCCGGGTGATCACCTCCGCAGACTCGCCGGGATCCAGCTCCACCACGTGGGCGTACGGCTCGTGCGCGCCGGCCGAGGGCACCCAGGCATCCCGCACCAGCCCGCGCAGGGTACGCAGGGACGTGTTGGTGATGGTCAGTGCCACCTCGGCCGTCTCGCCGAGGCGTACCTGCCGGTTGCCGGCGCGGACCAGCCGCACGTCGCCGGGTGGTGCCGCGATCAGCCAATCCAGCCCGGTGGCCAGCAGCACCACTCCGGCCGTGCCGGCCAGCCCCAGCCACATTCCGGCCGGGTCGAGCAGTATCGCACCGGCCGCCAGCACGCCCCCGCCGAGCAGCCCGAGCAGCGCCGGTACCCGCCAGGTCAGCATGGGTCACCCGTCATCGCGGTGCCGGAACGGTATGCAGCAGACCTTCCAGGATGACGTCCGCGGTCGCGCCCTCAAGCTGCGCGTCGTGGCGTACCCGGATCCGGTGCCGCAGCGCGGGTCGGGCCACCCCCTTGACGTCGTCCGGGGTGACGTAGTTCCGTCCACCCAGCCAGGCGGCCGCCTTCGCCGCGTTGAGCAGCGCGGTCGCGCCCCGTGGCGAGGCACCCAACTCAAGCGAGGGCGCCGACCGGGTGGCCCGGCACAGGTCCACCATGTACGCGAGCACCACGTCGGCCACCTGCACCCGGCGTACGGCCTGCCGGGCGGCGGCGAGATCGTATGGGGTGGCCACCGGTCGCACCCCGGCGGCGACCAGGTCGCGTGGGTCGAAGCCGTGGTGGTGTGCGCGCAGCATCCCGAACTCCTCGTCGCGGGACGGCAGCGGCACGGTGAGCTTGAACAGGAACCGGTCGAGTTGCGCCTCGGGCAGCGGATAGGTCCCCTCGTACTCGACCGGGTTCTGGGTGGCCGCCACCAGGAACGGCTCGGGCAGCGGGCGGGGTACGCCCTCGACGGAGACCTGCCGCTCCTCCATCGCCTCCAGCAGCGCTGCCTGCGTCTTCGGCGGCGTACGGTTGATCTCGTCGGCGAGCAGCAGGTTGGTGAAGATCGGCCCCTCGCGGAACTCGAATCCGGTGGTCTGGGCGTTGAACACCAGCGACCCGGTCACATCGCCCGGCATCAGGTCGGGAGTGAACTGGAGGCGCTTCGACTCCAGCGACAACGCCGCCGCGAGGGTCCGCACCAGCAGTGTCTTGGCCACCCCGGGGACGCCTTCGAGGAGCACGTGACCCTGGCAGAGCAGGGCGATGAGCAGCCCGGTGACCGTAGCGTCCTGGCCCACCACGGCCTTGCCGACCTCGGCGCGCAGCCGGCTGAGGGCCTGGTGGGCGCCGGCCTGGTCACCGACGGGTGGGGCGGCGGCACCGGGCATCGTGGTTTCTGTCACGGCAGTCCTCCAGGGAAACGATCGGACCGGGGGGCGGTCCGCGCGACGATGTCGACCAGGGCGTCCAACCGGGCCACCGCGACGGTGAGATCGTCGTCCGTGACCGGTGCGGCGGGGTGCAGGATGGCGTGGACCTCGGCGGGCGGCAGGCCGGACCGCTCGGCCAACCGGCCGATGAAGCTGGCCGCGTCGCGCCCGGCGAACGCGGCGGCGTCGGCACCCGGTGGCACCGGACCGACCACCGGGGCGAGCCGGCGCAGCGCGGCCGTTCGGACCGCCTCCAACGCGGCGGTACGGGCGGACACGCGCTGGTAGAGCCGGCCTCGGCCGGTGACGATCTCGGTGACCGGTACCAGCACCGGCAACGGCTCGGCGACCGGCGGCCCGAGTCGGCGGGCGCGGACCAGCGCGATCAGCACTCCGAGGGCGAACAACAGCAGCAGCCCGGCCCACAGCGCCGGCGGGAACGCCGACCACAGGCCATCGTCCTCGCCGCTGGACCGGTGCGGCTGCCGGTAACGGGGCAGCGGCGGCGCGTTGAGCGGGATCGGTTCCCGGACGTGCACGTCCACCCAGACCACCTGGCGGGTTTCGGACAGCAAGCCGGTGGCGAGGGCAGCGTTGCCCACCTCGTCGATCCGGCCGTTGCGGAACGGATCCGTCGAGCCGGCCGCGATCAGTTCCCCGCCGCGCGTGGCGGTGGGCATCGCGACCAGACCGCCCTGGTAGCAGCTGTAGGTCTCGTCCTCGGCCCCCTCGTAGTAGGACCGGAACACCGCTGCCGCGCCGGCCGTCACGGCGACCTTCGCGGAGCAGTCCGGGTCGACGACATCGGTCGCCCACCGGGGATAGCCGGACAGAAACCCGGTGATCCTCGCGGCCCGAAACCCGGGCCGGACAAGCACCACCCGGTGCCGGTCCTCGGTCAGATCGGCCAGGAACCGCGGGTCGACCAGGTCCGGCGCCGGCACGAACACGGTGGCCGGTTGGCCGCCGACCAGCATTTCCCGGGCCTGCGCCGAACTGGCCGCCCGGCGCACCGTGACGCCGCGCTCGGCCAGTAACCCGGCAAGCCGGCTGGACCCGTCCCGGCCGATGCCGGCAGGGGAGAGAGTGCCGGGATCGCCGAGATCGGGTTCCTCCATCGCGTGGGGGACGCCGGCCACCAGGTAGAGCAGCACCAGCAGGCCGAACGGGATGGCCAGCCGGTGCCAGCGGCGCGGCCGTCGCGGGCTGGCCGGGTGGGCGACGGGCGGCGTAGCCGCGGGCGCCGGGGCGGGGGTGGTCACCGGTTGACCTCCGCGGGATACGAGCCCACACCGCCGGGCCGTCCGGCGGCCGGATCGGCGTCGAGCACGGTGTTGACCTGCTCCGCCCAGCCGCGCATCGCGCCGTCGTCCTCGACGGTGGCCGGGCGGAAGCCGTACCAGATCTCGGAGAACAGGCCCGACGCGGCGTGCAGCGGCGCGGCGACCGGTGGGTGGGCCCGGCCGGCCGCCGACGCCAACTCGGTGACCGTCCAACCGGGAACGGCGGCGATCACCTGGCGCTCGATCAGGGACCGCACCATGGCGCGTAGCCGTTCGCGGACCGCCTCCTTGAAGCGCCCCGCGGCGGCCAACTGGTCGGCGTTGAGCTCCAGCACGGCCGCCGGCACGTCCGGCAGCCGGTCCTCGGCCAGGTCCGCCGCGTCGGTGGGCGCGTTCCGCCGCCGGCGCCACGGCCACCGCCAGCGGAACCGCAGCCGGCCCAACCGGAACCGGCCCGACCGCCGGCCGGACCGCTTCCGGTCGCGGTTGCGGCCGCGCCGGCGCGAACCGGAGCGCCCGGTGGGCAGCCAGGCCGGCCACCAGTACCACAGCGCGGCGACCAGCAGGGTGGCCAGGAACGACAGGATCACCAGCGTCGGTACGCCGCCGGGCACGAAATCGGCCAGGCGGGCGACGAACTCGTTCACCCGCCGGGTCACCGCGGCACCGCCAGCGCCGTGTCGCAGGAGACCCGGCGGCTCAGCGCCCGCCGCAGACTGAGATCCAGCCCCTCGGTACGCATCCGCAGGTCCAGGTGGAGCACGGTGTCCAGGCAGGCCAGCGTCGGGTACGCGAGGGTGTTGACCATCAGCCAGGCGACCCCGGTGGCGAGATGGTCCCGCTCGGCGGTGCCGGTGTCCAGGAACAGGCCGAGGGCAGCCCACCCGGCCACACCGGTGGCCAGCCGGATGAACAGCCAGGACAGGTAACCGAGCAGCCGGATCCAACCGGCCCGCAACGCTCGCCGGCTGGACAGCGACACCGACCGCAGCAGCGCCCGGCCGGCTCCTAGCCGATCGATGACCAGCGCCGGCATGGCCAGGCCGACCAGCAGGAAGACCACCGGTCCGGCGAGCACCGTGGCGCCGGCCACGATCGCCAGCAGGCCAATGGCCGGCGCGAGCAGGGCGGCCCGGCCGACCGGCACCGGGCGGGGCGGAGCGGAGGCGCCGAGCAGCGCCCGAGGTCCGGCGGAGGAGGTCACCGCACCGAGTACGGCGATGCCGGCCATCTCGGTGCCGAAGCCGACCAGCAGCAGCAGCAGGTACCAGCCCCACCGCTCCTCATGGGGAAAGACCAGGTATGTCACGTCGGCGGCCTGGCGGAGCGGGAACAGAACGGCCTGTTCGACCAGGGCGACCACCAAACCCACGCCGAGCAGCAACCGGGCTCGGGTACGCAGCAGCGTGGTGGCGGCGTCGAGCAGCTCTCCGATGGTCATCGGTCGCAACGGCAAGGCGCCCGGCGTCGTGACTGACTGGCGCAAAGCATCCCCCGTCGAGCAGCGAACGGCGGCCTATCCTGGCACGCCGGGCACCCCCGGCGCGACCCCGGAACCGCGCTGCGGCAACATCCACCGGCCGCGCCGCCCCGTTGCCCGTGGCAACCGCCACCTCACTTGAGCTGGCCGGCGGTGAGACCGCCCTGGACCTGCCGCTGGAACACCGCGTAGACCACCAGCACCGGCAGCGTGGCGATGGTCAGGCCGGCGAAGAGACCGCTGAAATCCCCCTGGTAGCCCTGGCTGACCGCGAGCGCGGACAATCCCTGGGCCAGCACGTACTTCGAGCTGTCGCCCTCTAGGAGCACCGCCGGCAGGATGAACTGGTTCCAGTGGCTCAGGAAGTTGAAGATCGCCACACTGATCAGTCCTGGACGCGCCATCGGCAGCATCACCCGGAAGAACAGCCGGAAGTGGCCGCACCCGTCGATCAATGCCGCCTCGGCGACCGCCGTCGGCAGGGTGCGGAAGAACGCGGTCAGGAAGAACACGGTGAACGGCAACGAGTACGCTGTGTACACCAGGATGAGGCCGGGCCAGGTGCCGAGCAGGCCGGCGCTGCGGACGACAAAGAAGAGCGGCACGAGGGCGAGGAAGACCGGGAACATCATGCCGCCGACGAACAGGTAGTAGACGATCTGCCGGCCGCGGAACTCGTAGCGCGCGAAGACGTACGCCGCGGTCGCGCCGAGCAGCATCGTCAGCGTGAGCGAGCCGGCCACCACGATGGCGCTGTTGAGGAAGTATCGGCCGATGTGCGCCTCGGTCCAGGCCCGGACCCAGTTCTCCAGGCGCAGCGCGCCGGGCAGCCCCCACGGGTCGGAGAGAATCTCGCCGTCGCTCTTGAACGAGCTGAGGAACATCCACAGCAGGGGCAACACGGTGAGCGCGCCCCAGAGCAGCAGGAAGGCGTGTGACGCCACGTTCACCACGCCCAGCTCGCGGCGGGGCGGCCTGGGGTCGCGGCTCGGGCCCGGCTCGGCGCCGGTGGCGGCGGGCTTGTCCAGGACGGTCAAGAGTGCTCGATCCTCTCGCGTCGGGCGGCCCGCAGCGCCAGCACCGCCACCGTGAGGGTCAGGAAGAACATCACCACGCCGATCGCCGAGGCGTACCCGAACTTGTTCTCACTGAAGGCGGTGTTGTACATCCGCAGCCCGATCACGTCGGAGGAGAAGTTCGGGCCCCCGTTGGTCATCTGCTGGACGAGGATGAAGCCGTCCAGCGCGGCGATGGCCAGATAGATCCAGGCCACCTGCACGGTGTCCCAGAGCAGCGGCACGGTGACCCGGCGCAGGGTCACCCACCGGGACGCGCCGTCGAGCAGCACCGCCTCGTAGATGTCGCGCGGGATGGCGGACATCGCCGCACCGAAGAGCACCACGTAGAAGCCGACGTTGCTCCACACCATCACCGCCAGCACGCACCAGAAGGCGGTCCGCGGGTCGCCGAGCCAGGTCGGGGCGGGCAGGCCGAGGGCGCGCAGCGCGCCGTTGAGCAGGCCGTTGTTCGGGTGGTAGATCTCCCGCCAGAGCAACGCGATGATCACCACCGAGAGCACCTGTGGGAAGAAGTAGACCAGCCGGTAGACGGCGGTGCCGCGGACCCCGGACACCCCGGCCCGGTCGCTACGGCCGCCCATCGAGAGCATGGTGGCGAAGAACAGGCCGAGCGCGATGGTCAGCACCGGCACCACGGCGAGCAGGATGGCGTTGTTGCCGATCGCGTTCCACACCCGGTCGTCGTGCAGCATGGTGCGGAAGTTGGCCAGGCCGACCGGGTCGGCCTTGGCCGAGTAGCCCAGCCAGCTCGTCGTCGAGATCTGGAACGCCTGCAGGTACGGCGAGATCACGAACAGGACGTAGAGCGCCAGCGGCGGCAGCAGGAACGCGATGATCAGCGGGTACTTGCCATGTCGCACGACGGGAATCCTTCTCCAACCGGCCGGAGTGGGGGTGGGCGGGGGCCCACCCCCACCAGAGGGCTAGGCGGCCCGCTTGTACTTCTTGAAGGAGCTGTCCTGGGCGATCGAGTCGGCGCCCTTCTGGCACTGGTCGAGGAACTCGTCCGGGCCGATCCGCCCCGCGAAGAACTCGCCGCACGCGGCGTCCACGAGCTCCCGCTCCAGCTTGCGGTAGTAGCTGTTGTAGACCCAGTTGAAGCCGTTGGAGCCGGACGCCTCCATCGCCTTGACCACGCTGCTCAGGCCGAACGGCAGCTCGACGCCCTGGCTCGAGCCGGCCACCACGGTCAGGCTGGAGACCTTCTTGGTGAAGTCCTGCGCGCCCTTCATGGACAGCATGGTCCGGAGGTATTCCAGGCCGCCGGCGACGTTCTTGGCCTTGGCCGGGACGATGAACGGCTCGGCCGCGGTGCCCCGGATCGCCTCGAACGGCAGCTTGTCGCCGGCGCCCAGGCTGGGCGTGGGCACGACGGTCATGTTGAAGCCGGCCGGGGTGACCTTCGCCTGCTCGTTCTCCAGCCAGGAGCCGCAGGAGACGAAGGCGGCCTTGCCCTGGCTCCAGGCCGTCTGCGACTGGATGTGGTCCAGGCCCGCCGAGCCGGCCAGGATGTACTTGTCCTTGACGATCTGGTGCCACGCGTCGGCGGCCGCCTTCATCGCGTCGGACTTCCAGGCGTTCGGCTCGAGGTTGTCGATGGCCAGCGCCACCGACGGCCCGCCGAACTTGATGGCGGTGGAGATCACCGGCCAGCTCATGTAGCGGGGGTGCGCGCCGGGGTAGGTCCAGGGGGCGATGCCGGCGGCCTTGATCTGCTTGCAGAGCGCGATGTGCTCGTCCCAGGTCTTGCCGTACTGCCAACCACGGTCGGTGAAGAGCTTGGTGGAGTACCAGATGCCGTACGCGGCGTAGGTGTAGTTGAGGACGAGGAACTTCCCGTCGTACGAGCCGACCTCGACGGTGCCGGGCAGCAGCGTGTCGCGCACCTTCTTGCCGGGGATGTCGAGGCTCGGGGCGTCGAGCAGCTCATTCAGGTCGGCGAGGGCGTTCTGGCTGACCAGGCCGTTGGGGTCGATCTGGTCCTTGCCGGAGTTGTTCACCACGTCCGGCGGGCTGCCGTCCACGAAGCGCGGCTGCAGGGTCTTGCCGATCTCCTGGGTGGCGGCGTGCTTGATCTCCGCCTTCGGGTACTTCTCCTTGTACATGGCCTCGTGGGACTTGGCGTACTCCTCGCCGAAGCCGCCGTTGAAGATCACCACATCGAGCGGGGCGTCCTCCTTGACGCCGAGCGGGTTCTGCTCGCTCTTGGTGCCCTTGTAGCCGGCGTCCTTCTTGTCGTCGCCACCGCCGGAGGTGGCGCAGCCGGCGAGCAGGCCGGCGGCGGGGGTGGCCAGCAGACCGGCGGCGGCGGTGCGCCGGAGGATCTCACGCCTGTTCATCGCATCTCCTCGGTTCGGGTACGGGGCGGCCCGCCGAGGGTGGGGGACGGCGGCCGCGGCATCGAGGCACGGGTGGGTCACGTGTTGCTTGTCTTCAGTTGTGCAGATCTTGCTGAAGAATTTCTACGGCAGTGCGGCGCGGACCACAAGACCTGACAACCGAACCGTTATCACCACCGGTCGTCAACCTCTCGAATAACCTGGGTCCATGCGCCGCCTGCGGCAGCTCGCCGAGCGCACGCCGGCCGGGCGGGAGCGCTACGCCGACCTGCTCCGGGCACTCGCCATCGTCCTGGTCGTCCTCGGCCACTGGATCATCTCAGTGATCGGGCGCGACCAGGCCGGCCGGCCCACCGGGCACTCCGCGCTCGGCGACCTCCCCTGGGCCTGGCCGCTGACCTGGGTGCTCCAGGTGATGCCGGTCTTCTTCCTCGTCGGTGGATACGCCAATGCCGCCGCGCTGACCGCCTGGCGGTCCCGGAACGGAAATGCCACCGGCTGGCTGATCGACCGCAGCAGCCGGCTGATCCGCCCGACCACCGCGCTGCTGGTGATCCTTGCGATCGGCGGGGCAGTCGCCTGGCTGCGCGGCGCCGACCCCAGCCAGATCCGCACGGTGGTCTGGTTCGCCACCATCCCGCTCTGGTTCCTCGTCGCCTACCTGGTAGTGGTCCCGCTGACCCCCGTCATGTACGCGCTGCACCGCCGCGTCGGGCTGGTCGTACCGCTGGTGCTGGTCGGGCTGGTCGCGCTCGGCGATCTGGGCCGGATCCTCGGCCCGGACAGGCTGGCCACCGGGAACTACCTCTTCGGCTGGCTGGCCGTCCACCAGCTCGGTTTCGCCTGGTACGACGCCCGAGGCCCGAGCCCCGCCGAACCGCGTCGGGGCGGCGCCGACCGTCCCGGGCTGCACCGGCGACGGCTGCCCACCTCGCGGCGTGCCGGGGCGGTGCTGCTGCTCGTGGGGCTGGTAGCGCTGGTGCTGTTGACGCGCGTCGGGCCGTACCCGGTGGCGATGCTGAACGTCCCGGGCGAGCGTCTGGACAACACCGCCCCGCCGAGCGTGGCGCTGCTCGCGGCGGCCACCGCGCAGCTCGGGCTGATCCTCTTGCTGCAGAATCCCGCGCGACGCTGGCTGCGAGGCAGCGGCCCCTGGCAGGCGGTGATCGCGGTGAACGCGGTGGTGCTGACCGTCTTCCTCTGGCACCTGACCGCCGCCGTCCTGCTGGTCGGCCTGCTGGACACCCTGGGCGTGCTGCCCACCCCGCAGGTCGGCACGGCGGCCTGGTGGGCCTGGCGGGTGCCCTGGCTACTAGCCCTGGCCGTCGTCCTGGCCGCGCTGGTCGCCGTGTTCGGCCCGATCGAGGCCCGCACTCGCCGGCACGGTAGGACGAGCGCCGGTGGTCCGGTCCGGACCGCACTGGTCGCGCTCGGCTACGCGGGTCCGGTCGCCGGCCTGCTGTGGAACAGCCTGACCCCGAAGATCGCGGCGGAGCCGCTGGGGCTGCCCGCCCCGGCGCTGGTGGCGTACCTGGCCGGGGCGGGGCTGCTGCGACTGCTCAGGTCTGGGTGGGGAAGCCGAGGTTGACCCCGCCGTGCCGCGGGTCGAGCCAGCGGCTGGTGACCACCTTGCCCCGGGTGTAGAAGGCCACCCCGTCTGCGCCGTGCGCGTGCAGGTCACCGAAGAGCGACGCCTTCCAACCACCGAACGAGTAGTAGGCCATCGGCACCGGGATCGGCACGTTGATGCCGACCATGCCGACCTCCACCTCGTGCTGGTACCGCCGGGCGGCCCCGCCGTCGTTGGTGAAGATCGCCGTGCCGTTGCCGTACGGGTTGGCGTTGACCAGCTCGACCGCCTCGTCGTAAGAGCCGACCCGCAGCACGCTGAGCACCGGGCCGAAGATCTCGTCGGTGTAGATCGACATCTCCGGGGTGACGTGGTCGAAGAGGGTCGGGCCGAGCCAGAAGCCGTCGTCGTCCCCGTCCGGGGTGACCTGCCGTCCGTCCACCACCGGGATCGCGCCGGCCGCGATCCCGGACTCCACGTAACTGCGGACCCGCTCGGCGTGCGCGGCCGTGACCAGCGGGCCCATGTCGCAGCCCCGCCGGCCGTCGCCGGTACGCAGCCGGGCCATCCGCTCGGCGATCTTCGCGACCAGCGCGTCGGCGACCGGCTCCACCGCGACCAACGCGGAGATCGCCATGCACCGCTCCCCCGCCGATCCGAAGCCGGCGTTGACCACCGCGTCGGCGGCCAGGTCCAGGTCGGCGTCGGGGAGCACCACCATGTGGTTCTTCGCCCCACCCAGCGCCTGCACCCGCTTGGCGGCCATCGAGGCGCGCTGGTGCACGTACCGGGCGACCGGGGTGGAGCCGACGAACGACACCGCCTTCACGCCGGGGTGGTCGAGCAACGCGTCGACCGCCTCCTTGTCGCCGTTGACCACGTTGAGCACGCCGTCCGGCAGGCCCGCCTCGGAGAACCACTCGGCCAGCAGCAGCGCCGCGCTCGGGTCCTTCTCGCTGGGCTTGAGCACCACCGCGTTGCCGCAGGCGATCGCCACCGGGATGAACCAGAGCGGCACCATCACCGGGAAGTTGAACGGCGAGATCACCGCCACCACGCCGAGCGGCTGCCGCAGGCTGTACGAGTCGACCTCGGTGGAGACGTTCTCGCTGAAGCCGCCGCGCAGCGCCGACGGGATGCCGCAGGCGTACTCGATGACCTCCAGGCCGCGCTGCACCTCGCCGGCGGCGTCCGCGAGCACCTTGCCGTGCTCGGCGGTGATCACCTCGGCGAGCCGGGCGCGCCGCGCGTTGACCAGCTCGCGGAACGCGAACAGCACCGCGGTCCGCTTGGACAACGAGACGTCCCGCCAGGCCCGCGCGGCCCGCTCGGCGGACTCCACCGCCCCCGCCACGTCCGCGGCCGAGGCCAGCTCGACCAACCCGGTACGCCGGCCGGTGGCCGGATCGAACACGTCTCCCCGCCGCTCGGAGTCGCCGCCGACCCGCTTGCCGTCGATGAAGTGGCCGATGACCGTCGCACTGTCCACGGTGCTCACGCCGCCACCTCCGCGGCCGCGCAGGAACGGATCGCGTCGACCAGGATGGCGAGCCCCTCCCGGGCCTCGTCCTCGGTCAACGTCAGCGGCGGGCCCATCCGCACCACGTTGCCGTAGAGGCCGCCCTTGCCGACCAGCAGGCCACCGGCCCGGCATGCCTCGAAGATCCGGGTGGTGAGCGCCGAGTCGGGCTCGCTGCTGCCCGGTCGGACGAACTCGACACCGAGCATGAGGCCCTTGCCGCGTACCTCGGCGACGCAGTCGAGGTCGGCCACGGCGGCCCGCAGACCGTCGCCGAGGATCGCGCCGACCCGCTCGGCGTTGGCCTGCAGGTCGTGCTCGAGCACGTAGTCCAGGACCGCGTTGCCGGCGGCGGTGGAGATCGGGTTGCCACCGAAGGTGGAGAAGCTGATCGCCGGCACCGACTCCAGCACCTCGGCGCGGCCGACGACGCCGGCCAGGGCGAAACCGTTGCCGATGCCCTTGGCGAAGGTGAGCAGGTCCGGGGTGACGCCGTGCGCCTGGTAGCCCCAGAAGTGCTCGCCGGTGCGGCCCCAGCCGGTCTGCACCTCGTCGCTGATCAGCAGGATGCCGTGCTCGTCGAGCACCTTCTTCCAGGCCGCGAAGAGCCCGTCCGGGCCGTGCACGAACCCGCCGACGCCCTGGATCGGCTCCGCGATCAGGCAGGCCACGTCGCCGGAGGTCTGGGTGGCGAGCACCTCGCGCAGGTCCTCCACCGCGGCGTCGATCCGGTCGCCCTCGTCGAGCCGGGCCAGCAGGCCGCGCAGCCGCTCACCGGAGTGCAGCCAGGCCACCTGCAGCGGGTTGAGCGCGCTGGCCGACCAGCTCCGGTTGCCGGTGACGCCCATCGCCGCGTACGACCGGCCGTGGTAGCTGTTGCGCACCGCCAGGATCTGGTGCGAACGGCGGTAGTTGGTGGCGACCAGCAGCGCCGCCTCGTTGGCCTCGGTGCCGGAGTTGGTGAAGAAGACCCGGGCGTCGGGGATGCCGGAGATCCGGGCGATCTTCTCGGCCAGTTCCACCTGCTGCCGGATCAGATAGAGCGTGGAGCTGTGCACGATCCCGGTCCGCAGCTGCCGCTCGACCGCCTCCCGGATCTCCGGGATGTCGTAACCGATCATGTTGGTCAGCACGCCACCGAAGAAGTCGAGGTAGCTGCGGCCCTGCGCGTCGGTCACCCGGCAGCCGGAGCCGGAGACCAGCTCGACCGGTTCGGCGTAGTAGAGCGGCATCCAGGACGGGAGCACGGCCCGGTGCCGGGCCAGCAGGTCGTCGGAGGTCATCGTCGCACCCTTCAGCGGCGGTTGATCCTCGCACGCTCTCACCGCGCGGACGACCGGAACAACTGTCACTGTGTAGCGCAGCGCCCGCCCTCGCCTGACACGACGTCAACCACCATCGGCAATCCCGATCCGGTCGAATCACCGGGTAGCCGCGATCCGCAACGGCCGGTGTCCTCGTACGGACGGGCGGTAGCATCCGCCGGGTGCGGACGACGGAGGTGGCGCTGCCGGCCGGCGCGGCGGGAACGACCGACGGGCGGATCGCAGCGGGGATACGGGCCTGGGTGGAGGCCTCGCCGCTGCGCGGCCTGGTCGGGCACTTCGGCGGCGACTGGCCGACCGGCGACCTGTCGACGATGCTGGCCACGCTGGACGACTTCACCGCCCAACACTGGGACTTCCGGCAGGGGCGGGAACGCCCCGAGGCACGCGAGCCGGCCCTCGACCCGGCCACGGTCCGGCTGGTGCTCGACGCGGCGGCCGCGCTGGGCCTGGTCCGGGCCGCCCCGCCGGCCCTGCCCCGGTACGCCCACCTGCTGGTGCTCGGCGGGCTGGCGCACGCCTGCCTGCGGCGCACCGCGTACGCCGCGCACCTGGTGCGTACGGCTGCTGAGGTCGACGGTGAGGTGGCGGTGCTGGGCAGTTGCCGGACGCTCTCCCCGGCCGAGTCGCGGAGGCTCGCCGACGTCGGCATACGGGACTGCGCGACCGAGGTGGACGCCCTCGACGCGGGCGTGCGCGTCGCGTTCGGGGTGAACGCACCGGACGAGGAGACCGGCGAGGAGGCGGACCACCCGCACCGGGCCTGGTCCTCGCGCACCTACCGCCCGCCCGGCCTGCCCCCGGTCCGTGTCCTCGCCGCCCCGTCCAGCGAGCCGGACCGGCGCCGGGCGCACACCGCCGACACCCAGCGGTTCTGGGCCGAACACGTCCGGCTGCGGGCCGGCGACCCGGTGCTGATGGTGACCGCGCAGATCTACGTGCCGTTCCAGCACTGCGACGCGTTGCGCACCCTCGCCGTGCCGTACGGCTGCGGGATCGACACGGTCGGGGTCGACCCGGGGCTGACCGCGCTGGCCGGAGTGCCGGAGCCGACGCTGACCCCGGGCCGCTACCTCCAGGAGATCCGCTCGGCGATCCGGTCGATGCGAAACCTGCACGCTGTGCTCGCACCGTCCTGAGCGCCCGGCCCGTCGCCCGACGGATCAGGTCAGGCGACGCGCCGGGCGATCGCCGTCCGGGTGGCCGCCACGAAGTCCCAGAAGAGCGGCAGCGTGGTGTTCTTCCGATCGGCCCGGGTGTTGGTGCCGAACATCCAGGGCGGCGAGGACAGTACGGCGTCGTGCAGTGGTGGGCATCGCCTCTCCAATCAGGGGGGGAAGGGGCGAGCAGAGGTTAACCGACTTTGCGCTGGGCCTCGGGTGGCCTTTTGGCTTGATCGACTCCGTTTGCGGCATGTCGCGGTGTCCGAGCCACCCCGACACCGCTATGTCCCGCAACCGCGCTGCCGGCTGGCCCGGCGGCCGCCGGAAACCCGGCTGCACTCGGCGGACCGCCCCGGTAGCCTTCCCGGCACGGCGAGGACGGCTCCGGGCGCGCTTCCTTCTCGAATCTTTTGCAGAGACCTAGCACGCCCGATCTCCGTCCTCGCCGCTTGTCCGCTTCGGGGGTGAAGGCGATGACGCAGCAGACGGTGCCGACCACGATCTCCGGCGTGCACCCGGTCGCGGTGGCGCTGATCCGCCGCACCGGCCTGGTCGCCACCGGGCTGCTGCACGGCGGGCGCAAGGTCCGCCGCCCCGGTCGCCACGTGACGACCGAGGCCGGAGTGACCGCGCTGGAGACCGACGTCCTCGCGCTCGGCTGGCTGATCGGGCCCCGGCTGCACGCAGCGCTGGCCGCGCTGCCCACCGAGCGGCTCGCCGCCGTGGGCCACGGCCTGCTGGCCACCCTGGCGGCCGCGGTCGGGGCGCACACGCCGCACGTTCCGCTGTTCAAGGACTTCCCGCGCCGGGTGCCGGCCGACACCGGGGAGCTGTACGTCCGGCGCATGTTCGCGCTGCTGCTCCAGCTCCCGGAGCAGCCCTGCGTGCTGTGCGGCCGGGTCGGAACGGTGCACCCGGTGTCGCCCTGCGCCCACCTGACCTGCGTCGCCTGCTGGGACGAGGGCTACACGGCCTGCCCGATCTGCCACCGCCGGATCACCCACGGGCCCTTCCTGGCCGTCGTCGCCCCGCCAGCCGGCGGCCGTACGGAGGACCTGCCCCGCCGCGCCGAGGTGCTGGAACTGGCCGACGACGTCGACGGCGCGGTGCACCGGGCGCTCGGCGCGCTGCTGGCCCGGCGTACCCCGCTCTCCCCCGCCGACCGGCGCGACCTGCTGGCCCTGGTCGACCACGCCGGCCTGGCCGAACCGACCTGGCTGCCCGACGAGGTGCCGGTCCGGGAGACCCGAGCGCTGCTGCTGGACCGGCTGCTCGCCGGGCCCGTCGACCCGGCCCGGGCGGCGGCCCTGCTGGACCGGTACGTCACCACCGCCACCGATGTGCTGCGGCTGCTCGCGGTCCACGACGGTGGCGACTCGGGGCTGGTGGAGCCGCCGAAGCGGCGTACCTCCCCGCCTCGCGCCGTGCGCCGGGCACTGCTGGCCCGGCTGGACGCGCTGGGGCTGCCCGCCCTGCTGGCGGACCTGCCCCGGCACCGGAACCGCTGGCTCGCCGCCGCCGAGAACCTGCACCCGTTCGAGCAGCCGGCCCGGCACCCGGAGGCGGCCACCGCCTTCGCCGTGCTACGCCGCACCACGGTGGCCCCGGACAGCCGGCTCGGGCGGGTGGTCGCCAAGGTGGTGGCCGCGTACGCGTCGCTGGTCCGGCCGGCGGCGGGGCGGCTGCGCGCCGCTTCCCCGGGGGCCCGGACCGCGACCGCGCTGGCCGACGGCGACCTCGACACGGCCGTCGAGCTGCTCGCTCGCCGGCCGGGTGAGCTGCTGCGCCGGACCGTGGCGCTGGCCGCGCGCGGCGG
Organism: Micromonospora sp. SL1-18; assembly: GCF_047921505.1. Lineage (NCBI taxonomy): Bacteria > Bacillati > Actinomycetota > Actinomycetes > Micromonosporales > Micromonosporaceae > Micromonospora > Micromonospora sp. SL1-18. The sequence goes on from NZ_JBLROA010000042.1 coordinate 40,980, forward strand.
GGACGCCGAGCAGCTATGCGCGGCGGTGGCGGTGGCCGCCCGTACCGTGTCGCCCGGCGTGCTGATCGCCGCCCTCGGCGCCGTCCGCGCGGCGACCTGGCCGGCCGGCACCCGGCTCTTCTTCCCGCGCGGCGGGCGGGCCCGGCTGTGGGCCGAGCCGGACCGCAGGCCGCGGCTGCCCGCCACGCTGGGCGGTGCGCTGGATGACCTGCTGGTGACCGAGCTGCGTGCGCGGGCGGCCCGACTGCCCCGGGTGGAGGTGGCGCTGCTGGACGCGGCGCTGGCCGACCTGATGGCGCCGTTCGCCGAGCGGACCGCCTCGGACACGCTGGTCCGGCTGCCGCGCGGCAGCGCTCGGCCGCTGCCGGACGATCGCCGGATCCGGCTCTTCCTGCACTGGACCGAGCCGACCGGCACCCGCGTGGACCTGGACCTGTCGGTCGCGATGATCGCCGACGACGGCGGTTTCGTCGGCTGGTGCGACTACACCCGGCTGCGGTTCGGCGACCAGGCGGCGGTCCACTCGGGGGACCTGACCTCGGCGCCGGCCCCGCTGGGCGCGAGCGAGTTCGTCGACCTCGACGTCCCCGCGCTGACCCGGTGCGGGATCCGGTACGTGGCGATGGTGGTGTTCAGCTACAACGACGTGCCGTTCGACGAGATGACCGACGCCTTCGCCGGGGTCATGGGCGACCCGGGGAACGGGGCGCCGTTCGAGCCGAAGGCGGTCGAGCAGCGGTTCGACCTCACCGGCCAGGTCAAGATCGCCACCCCGCTCCTGGTGGACCTGCGCTCCCGGACGCTGCGCTGGATCGACGCCACCATGACCGGCACCGGCGGCGAGCACTCGGTGGCCCGCTACTCGCGTACGCTCGCGCGGCTCACCGTGGCGGCCGACGAGCACTTCGCCGCCGGACGGCGGGTGAGCCTGTGGGAGCTGGCCTGCTGGCACGCGGCCGAGCGGGCCGACACCGTGCTGGTCCGGGGACGCGACGGCGCGCTCGCCGGCTACCGCCGGACGGCCGGCGAGTCGGCGGCGGCCTTCGTGGGGCGGCTGACCGCGCTCGGGCCGGCCGACGAGGTGCCAGCCGACCTCGAGCCGCGCTTCGCCGCGCTGGTCCGGGGTGACGTCCCGCTTCCCTCCGGGGCGCAGGCGTACGCGCTGCACCGGGCCGACCTGGACGCCGGGCGGATCGACCCGCTCGACGCGGCCGACCTGGTCGCCGCCCTCGCACCCCGGGGCTGACCCAGCGGAACCGCGACCGGCCTCAGCGGGCCGTGTCGGCGACCGCCTGCGCGAACACCTCCGACCGGTGCTCGAAGTTGCGGAACCGGCCGTAGCTCGGCGCGGCCGGGGAGAGCAGCACCACCCCGCCGGCCGGGGTGAGCTTGCGGGACAGCCCCACCGCGGCGACCAGGTCCTCGGCGAGCTCGGCCCGCACCGCGGGCAGCCCGGCGAGCGCCTCGACGATCCGTGGGCCGCTGTCCGGGATGCCGATCACGGTGATCTCCCGCTCGGCCAGGTGGTCGCGCAGCGGGGTGTAGTCCAGGCCCCGGTCGGTGCCACCGACGATCACGGTCAGCGGCCGTCCCTCGTACGCGTCGATCGCGTGCATGGCCGCGTACGGGCTGGTGGCCAGGGTGTCATCGACGAAGGTGAGGCCGGACGGGTCGGGGATCTCGGTGAGCCGGTGGGCCAGTCCCTGGAACCCGGCGACCGCGACGGCGAGGCTGTCCTTGCGGTCCACCACGTCGACGCCGAGCGCGTCCAGCACGGCGAGGGCGGCGCAGAGGTTGGTCTCGTTGTGCCGGCCCACCAGCGGCAGCACGCCGCGCGGAAAGAGCGGGGTGTCCCGCAGGTGGAACCAGGGGGAGCCGTCCGGGCCGGAGGCGACGTGGGTGGCGCTGGGCAGGCCGGCCCGCACCGCGGCCCGGTCCCCCAACTCCAGCTCGAGCCGCGGATCGGCGCCGTTGACCACCACCGTGTGCGGGCCGTGTGCGAGCAGGTTCAGCTTGTCCCGGTAGTACTCCCGCTCGCCGCCGTGCGCGTCGAGGTGCTCGGGGAAGAGCGCGGTGACCACCGCGACGCGGGGCGAGTCGGTCAGGTCGGCGCACTGGTAGCTGGACAGCTCCAGCACGTACAGCTCGGCCTCGGGCAGGTCGAGCAGCGGTACGCCGATGTTGCCGCCGAAGACGTTCGGCCGGCCCATCGCGGTGAGCAGGTGGCTGATCAGGCTGGACGTGGTGCTCTTGCCCTTGCTGCCGGTGACCCCCACCGTCCGGTCCCCGTGGTCGGCCATCCACAGCGCGCTGCCCTGGGTGACCGGGATCGCCCGCCGGCGCAGCTCGACCATCCACGGGTGGGTGCTCGGCACACCCGGTGACCGGACCACCACGTCGGCGGCGGCCAGCCGGGCGAAGCCCTCCTCCCCGGTCACCAGCGGCGCGGCCGCGGCGACCGGTCCCTCCCAGGGCAGGCTGAGGAAGTTCGCGCTGTCGTCGACGGCGACCAGGCCGGCCGGGCCGTGCGCGGCGATCGCGGTCACCGCGGCCCGACCCTCCCGGCCGGTTCCCCAGACGGCGACATGACGTCCGCGCAGATCAGACAGGCGCACAGGCACTCCTCAAGGGGTTGCATCGGCGGTCGGCGGGCGCGGTCCGACGCAGCCGGGCACGGTCGGACGAACCAGGGCCTAGTATGGCGTGTGCCTAACGAGCAGCTCCGGCGGATGGACGCCTTCACCTTCCCGTCCTACTCGATCGACTTCGCCACCGGGGAGGTGTTGTTCGACTACGCCCTGACGGGCCCGGACGGCGACCAGCGGTTCACCGAGGCGATCACCCTCCCCCTGCCGGCCGGGCCGGTGTCGGACGAGACGGCGGCCACCCTCGCCCGGGTCCTCGAACTGCTGCACGTCGTCGCCGGGGTCAGCTACTACAAGACCGCCGCACCGCGCAGGCTGGTGCTGCCGGCACCGCTGGGCGCCGCCGCCGTCGAGCTGGTCACCGCCGTCTACACCAAGGGCCTCGCCGAGTACGCGTACCGCAACCGGCTGCCGCACGTGCTGGAGCTGCGCCCGGAGGTGCCGGCCGGCGAGGTCGCCCCACCCCGGGTGTACGACGACTCGGACCGCCGGCCGCTGTCCGCCGTCGGCGGGGGCAAGGACTCCATCGTCAGCCTGGAGGCGCTGCGCCGGGCCGGCTTCGACCCGGTGCCCTTCTCGGTCAACCCCAACCATGTCATCGACTCGGTCAACCGGGCTTCCGACCTGGTGCCCCTCGCCGCCCGGCGACGCATCGACCCGGTGCTGTTCGACCTCAACGCCGCCGGCGCGCTCAACGGCCACATCCCGGTCACCGCGATCAACTCGCTGATCGCGGTCGCCACCGCCGTGCTGCACGAGCTCGGCCCCGTGGTGATGTCCAACGAGCGCTCGGCGTCCGACCCGAACCTGGTCTGGAACGGCCACGAGATCAACCACCAGTGGTCCAAAGGCGTCGAGGCGGAGGGGCTGCTGCGGGCGGCCCTGGCGGAGCACGCCGGGCTCACCGAGCCGTACTTCTCGCTGCTGCGGTCGCTGTCCGAGCTGCACATCGCCCGGCTCTTCGCCGAGATCGACCGGTACGACGCGGTGGTGACCAGCTGCAACGCCGCGTTCAAGCTGCGCGACGCGAGCGAGCGCTGGTGCCGGGACTGCCCCAAGTGCCGATTCGTCTTCCTGGCCATGGCACCGTTCATGACCCGGGAACGGATCACCCGCATCTTCGGCGGCGACCTGCTCGCCGACACCACCCAGATCCCCGGCTACCGCGAGCTGCTCGGCGTGGACGGGCACAAGCCGTTCGAGTGCGTCGGCGAGGTGGAGGAGTCGGTGGTGGCGCTGAGCCTGCTCGCCCAGCAGGAGCAGTGGCGCGACGCACCGGTGGTGCGCGCCCTGGTGGACGCGCTGCCGGGCACCGCGTGGACGGCGGCGGCCACCTCCGACGTCTTCACCCCCGGCGGCCCGAACTTCGTGCCCGCGGCCTACGCCAAAACCCTCACCGCCCTCACCTGATCACCTCCCCCGCACCTGGCGCGGTGGCGTGGGCTGGTCAGGGGGTGCGGACGGCGTCCAGGGCCAGCAGGGCGACGTGGAGGGAGAGGCAGGCCTCGACCGAGTCGAGGTCGGCGTCGAGGATCCGGCCGATGCGGGCCAGCCGCTCGTAGAACGCCGGCCTGGACAGGTGCGCGGCGGTGGCCGCCGCCGACTTGTTCCGGCCCTGCTCCAGGTACGCCCGCAGGGTGCCGAGCAGGTGCTCGCGCGGATGCTGGGCGTCGTACGCCAGCAGCGCACCGAGCTCCCGCTCGACGAAGGTCTGCAGGCGCGGCTCGTCCCGCAGCAGGTGCAGCAGGCCGGCGAGCCCGACGTGCGGCAGCCGGAAGATCGGCAGATCCCGCCGGTCCCGCCGGGCCGCCTCGGCGATCTGCCGCGCCTCGACCAGCGATCGTCCCGCCTCCCGCAGGCTGCCCACCCCGGACCCGGCCGCAATGATCACCGCCGCCGGGCCGGCCGCCCGTGGCGCGCCGGTGTTGACCTGGCCCGGCCGGGCCACCCCGTCGACCGCCCATGCCTGGGCCATGGCGGTACGGGTGGCCCCATCCGCCGGGCGGGCGGACGGGGCGGAGCGGGGTGCCGGCGGGCGGGCCGGAGCGGCGTCGAGACGTACCCGACGCAACGCCGCCGCGAACGCGGCGAGTGCCTTCTCCTCGGCGGCCGGGTCGGCGAGGGCGAGCAGCGCGCCCACCGCATGGTCGTCGACGGCGCTGGTCAGGGCGGCGAGCTTGGCCTCCCGGAGCGCCTGTCCGACCGCCTCGGCGAGGTCACGCAGCCGGGCCGGGCCGGCCTCCGGGCCCGGCTCCGCGGCCTCCGCCGCGTCGTCGCACCGGTACCGCACCACGATGCCAACCAGGTGGCGGCGATCCACCGTCACGCCGAGCGCTTTGGCCCGCAACGCGACCTCGTCGACCGGACGGGAGTGGTCGATCAGGGCGGTGAGCAGGGTCCGGTGGATCTGCCGTTCCAGCCCCTCGGCGTCGCGCCGGATCAACCGGCCGAGGGCGAGCGCGGAGGCGGCCCGCTCGATGAGGATGGTGAGCCGGGTCGGTGGGCTCCCCGGGCAGGCCGTGGGACCGGCCGGACCCCCGTCCCGGTCCGCCGCGGACCGTCTCTGCGGCGCGGAGCCGGACGTGGGGCCCGCGCCGGTCCTGGCGAGGTACGTCGAGTCCACGACTGCCGGGCCGTCGGGCCCGCCGGCTTCGGCCAGGTCGAGTGGGCCGCTCGCCGCCACCGCGTCCGGCGCGGATTCGCCGGTCAGCAGCCGGCCGGGGCCACCGGTGGTCAGCTCGCCGCCCGCCGGCCAGCGCAGCAGCAGCCGCCCCCAGTCCTCGCCACGGGCGCCGACGGTGGTCACCAGCCACCCGCTGTCCGGGTCGTACGCGGTGCGCCCGCCGGGACGGATCCGCCGGGAGTGCTGTTCCCAACGCTCCAGCAGCAGCTCGGCGCTCTGCCCCGCCGGGTCGTACGCGAGCACCTGCCGGGAGAGGTTCTCCAGCACCACCGGACACCCGGACAGCTCGGCGGCCTGCCGCACCACCTCGGCCGCGCCGGCGCCCTCCACGGACAGCTCGGTGAACCGCTGGTGGATCTCCTCGGTGGCCCGCAGCTCGGTGAGCTGGGCATCCACGATCAGCGCGTGCACCGCCTCGGTGATCCGCACGAACGGGACGGCCCGGCGCAGCTCGACCAGGGGCAGCCCGCGCCGCTCGGCGGCGGCTGCCATCACCCGCGGCACCCCACTGACGTAGCGGCGACCCAGCTCGACCACCAGCCCGGAAACCCCGACGTCGGCCAGCTCACCGATGAACGCGCGCAGCCCCGCGTCGTCGGCCGGCAGCCCGATGCCGGTGGTGAGCACGAGCTCACCACCGCCGAGCAGGGTGGCGATGTCCGGCACCTCGGCGACGTGCACCCAGCGGACCAGCCGGTCCAGGCCCGCGTCGCCGGCCACCAGGCGCGGCGCACCGTGGCGCACCGGCACCAGGGCGAGCACCTCACGCACGGTCGGGAACACGCGCGTCACGCTACCCTGCGTCACCGCTGATCTAGAAGAACCGGCGGGCCGGGGATCAGAGCGAGTCGTCGCGGCACTGCCGCCGGGGCGGCGGGTTCGAACCCTACGGCTTTACCGATCCCCTCCCGAGGCGTCGCTCAGTCGACGCCGAACTCCATCGCGGCGCGGTCGAGTGCCTCGTCGTCGGCGGAGGAGACGCCCCGGGAGGCGATGGCCTCCGCGCCGCCCTGTGGCATCGCGCCGATCAGCCCGGTCGAGGCGGCCTGTGCGGCGCCGACCATCCGCTGAGGGGCCGCGCCGCCGACCATGCCAAGGGTGGCGTACTGCTCCAGCTTCGCCCGCGAGTCGGCGATGTCCAGGTTGCGCATGGTGAGCTGGCCGATCCGGTCCGACGGGCCGAACGCCGAGTCCTCGGTACGCTCCATCGACAGCTTGTCCGGGTGGTAGCTGAACGCCGGGCCGGTAGTGTCCAGGATCGAGTAGTCCTCGCCCCGGCGCAGCCGCAATGTCACCTCGCCGGTGACCGCCGTGCCGACCCAGCGCTGCAACGACTCGCGCAGCATCAGCGCCTGCGGGTCCAGCCAGCGCCCCTCGTACATCAGCCGACCGAGGCGGCGGCCCTCGTTGTGGTAGTTCGCCAGGGTGTCCTCGTTGTGGATGGCGTTGACCAGCCGTTCGTACGCGGCATGGAACAGCGCCATGCCGGGCGCCTCGTAGATGCCCCGGCTCTTGGCCTCGATGATCCGGTTCTCGATCTGGTCCGACATGCCCAGGCCGTGCCGGCCGCCGATGGCGTTGGCCTCCAGCACCAGATCGACGGGGCTGCCGAACTCCTTACCGTTGATCGTCACCGGACGACCCTGGTCAAAGCCGATCGTGACATCCTCGGTCGGGATCTCCACCGACAGGTCCCAGAACCGGACTCCCATGATCGGGTTGACCGTCTCGATGCCGGTGTCGAGGTGCTCGAGGGTCTTCGCCTCGTGCGTGGCGCCCCAGATGTTGGCGTCGGTGGAGTATGCCTTCTCGGTGCTGTCCCGGTACGGCAAGCCGCGTTCGAGCAGCCACTCCGACATCTCCTTACGTCCGCCCAGTTCGGTGACGAAGTCGGTGTCGAGCCACGGCTTGTAGATGCGCAGCTGCGGGTTGGCCAGCAGGCCGTACCGGTAGAACCGCTCGATGTCGTTGCCCTTGAAGGTCGAGCCGTCGCCCCAGATCTGAACGTCGTCCGAGATCATCGCCCGCACCAGCAGGGTCCCGGTCACGGCCCGGCCCAGCGGGGTGGTGTTGAAGTACGCCCGCCCGCCCGAGCGGATGTGGAAGGCCCCGCAGGTCAACGCTGCCAGGCCCTCCTCGACCAGGGCGGCGCGGCAGTCGACCAGGCGGGCGACCTCGGCGCCGTAGCTGAGCGCGCGCCCGGGCACCGAGACGATGTCGGGCTCGTCGTACTGGCCGATGTCGGCGGTGTAGGCGCAGGGAACGGCGCCCTTGTCGCGCATCCACGCGACCGCGACCGAGGTGTCGAGGCCGCCGGAAAAGGCGATGCCGACACGTTCGCCGATGGGCAGGGAGGTGAGAACCTTGGACACGAGGAAGATTATGCACCAGGCCGCATCATCATGCAAACAGAATGCAGGCGTCAGCTACCGGTGCCGAACGGTGGGTCGTCGCGACCCAGTTCCCAGAACGCCACCGCCGCGGCGGCGGCGACGTTCAACGAGTCCACTCCGCGCCGCATCGGGATGACCACCCGTACGTCGCTGGCGGACTGGGCCGCCGCGGTGAGGCCGGGGCCCTCGGCTCCCAGCAGCAGCGCCGCCCGCTCGCGCTGCGCCGGAGTCAACCGCTGGATCGGTACGGCGTCCGGGGCCGGCGTCATGGCAAGCACGGTGAAGCCCGCTTCCCGCACCTGGTCCAAACCCGCAGGCCAGCGTTCGAGCTTGGCGTACGGCACCGCGAAGACCTCCCCCATGCTGACCCGCACGCTGCGCCGGTAGAGCGGGTCGGCGCAGGACGGCGACAGCAGCACCGCGTCGATGCCGAGCGCGGCGGCCCCCCGGAAAACCGCGCCGAGGTTGGTGTGGTTGTTGACGTCCTCCAGGATCACCACCCGGCGGGCGTCGGCCAACACCTCGGCGGCGTTCGGCAGCGGCTTACGGTGGAACGAGGCGAGCACACCCCGGTGCACGTGGAAACCGGTGGCCCGCTGGAGCACCTCCGGGGTGGCCGCGTACACCGGGCTGTCCCCGGTGTCCAGGTCGGCGAGCTGGTCCACCCGCTTCGCGTCGACCAGGTACGACCGGGCCGGATAGCCGGCCCGCAGCGCCCGCCGCAGCACCAGCTCACCTTCGGCGATGAACAGGCCGTGCGGGGGCTCCCAGCGGGTACGCAGCTCGACGTCGGTCAGCGCGCGGTAGTCGGCGATCCGGCCGTCGGCTGGGTCGGTGATCTCGTGGACGGGCACCGGTCGATTCTGCCGGATGCAAGGAAGGGCCCCTTATTAACGCCTCCGGTAGAGAAGGGTTCCCTTCTCACGAGAGGCGTGGAACTCAGCGACCCCGCTCGTAGCGCAGCAGCACCGAACGGCCGTCGAAGCCGCGGGTCTCCACGAGCCGCAGGTCGAGGCGGTCCTTGCCGGGAAAGACGGGCGTGCCGCCGCCAAGCACCACCGGGTGCACGACCACCTGATACTCGTCGATCAGGCCCAGGTCGGTGAGCGCCGCCGCGACCCCTGAACCCCCGGTGAGCAGCAGGTCCTTGCCGGGCTGCGCCTTCAGCTCGGCGACCTCGGCGGCCAGGTCGCGGCCGATCACCCGGGCGCCGTACTCGGCGCTCTCCAGCGTGCGCGAAATGACGATCTTCGGGGTACGCCGCCACACCGGAGCGAACCGCAGGTCGTGCGGGTCCTGGGAGATCTGCTCCGCGCGAGGCCAGTACCAGGACATCAACCCCCACACCTTGCGGCCGTAGAGGAAGGCATCGGCCCGGCCGCACAGTTCGAAGGAGTACGCGGACAGCTCCGGCCCCATGGCCGGCCAGTCGAACTCGCCGTTCGGCCCCTCGATGAACCCGTCGACGGACTGGTGCACCCAGTAGACGAGCTTGCGCATGGTGTCCTGCTTCCTACTAT